>DATFKM010000156.1:0-12179 GCA_035268645.1 Paracoccaceae bacterium
GATCCATCCCGAGGCACCGCCGATGAGACCCGACAGGAGCACCACGCGGTCGGCGCGGTCCGACCAGAAGCGCGCGGCGACCGGCGGGATGATCAGAAGCGCCACGATGAGGATGAGCCCGACGATCTTCAGCCCGACCACGGTGACCGCCATCACCAGACCCATCATCGCGAGGTCCATGCGCGCGACGTTGACGCCGGTGGAGGCCGCGAAGCCCGGATCGAAGGCCACCAGCGTCATCGGCCGGCGCAGCAGCGCCACCGCGAGCGCGCAGGCCGCCGCGCCGAGCGCGATCACCACCGCATCCTCCAGCAGCATCCCCGCGGTCGCGCCGAGGAGGAAGCTCTCCAGCCCCGCCTGCCGCCCCGCCGTCATGGTCTGGATCACCGTGAGCAGCACCACCCCGGCGCCGAAGAACACCGAGAGCACCGCGCCGATCGCCGCATCCTCCGACAGACGCGTGCGTCGCGTCAGACGGTCGACCGCGAGCAGGCCGAGCCATGCCGAGCCGGCGGCGCCCGCCAGCAGCCCCACGAGGCTGCGGCCGTCGCCGCCGAGCGCCACCATGACGATGAAGGCCAGCGCCACCCCCGGAAGCGTGGCGTGCGCCACCGCGTCCGAGACCAGCGCGCGCTTGCGCAGGAAGATGAAGGCCCCGGCGCCCCCCGCAGCCGCGCCGAGCAGCGCCGCCCCGAGCGCGACCAGCGTCGCGTTCCACCCCGCCTGCAGCAGCAGCGCCGAGAGCGCCTGATCGAGCATCGCTCAGCCCGCCGCGAGGGCGCCGAGCCCCGCGGCCTCGAGCCGTCCGCCGTAGGTCTCCTGAAGCGTCTCGGGCGTGAAGGCCTCGTCGAGCGGCCCCTCCGCGATGCGCCGCACGTTCAGGAGCAGCACGCGGCCGAAATAGTCCCGCACGGTCGAAAGGTCGTGATGCACCGCGATCACCGTGCGTCCCTCGGCCTGCAGGTCCTTGAGCACCGAGACGACGGCCCGCTCCGTCGCGGCGTCGACGCCGGCGAAGGGCTCGTCGAGCACGTAGAGGTCGGCGCCCTGCGCCAGCGCCCGCGCCAGGAACACGCGCTGCTGCTGACCCCCGGAGAGACGGCCGATCTGGCGCTCCGCGAAGCCCTCCATCCCGACCCGCGCCAGCGCGTCGCGCGCCTTGGCCCGCTTGGCGCCGGTCAGCCGGCCGAGCAGCCCGAGGCCGCGCCAGAGCCCCATCTCCACCACGTCGATCACCCGCACCGGGAAATCCCAGTCGACCGAGGCGCGCTGCGGCACGTAGGCGACCCGGCCGCGGGACGCCTCCAGCGGCCGTCCGAACACCGAGACCTCGCCAGAGACCCGCGCGACGATGCCGAGCGCGGCCTTGAGGAAGGTGCTCTTGCCCGCCCCGTTCGGCCCGACGATCGCGGTCATCGAGCCCGCGGGGAAGGTCGCGTCGACGTCGAACACCGCGGGGCTTTCGCCGTAGGAGACGGTGAGACCGCGCACCGCCAGCGCCGCGCCTCCCTCGTCGGCCTCCCGCAGCGTCCGCCCGCGCTCGGCGACGAGCGCGGGCGGGGTCGGTCTGGCGGGTCGAAGGCGCATCCGTCGGTCCTTCCTCTCTCGGCGGGGCTCAGAGCCCGGCCGACAATCGTCCGTCCATGCCGCGCGGCGGCGGCGCGCCGCCCAGCGCCGAGGCGATCACCGTGGCGTTGTGGTCGATCATGCCGACCCAGGTCCCCTCGTAGGTCCCGGGCTCGCCCATCGCGTCGGAGAAGAGCTCGCCCCCGACGGAGACCTCGTGACCGCGCGCGGCCGCGCCCTCGATCAGCGCGCGCACGTTGCGGTCGGAGATCGAGGTCTCGACGAACGCCGCCGTCAGGTCGCGCGCCACGATCAGGTCCACGAGTTCGCCGATGCGCGCCAGCCCGGCCTCGGATTCCGTCGAGATCCCCTGGATCCCGATCACCTCCCAGCCGTAGGCGCGGCCGAAATAGCCGAAGGCGTCATGCGCGGTGAGCAGCACGCGCCGCGCCTCGGGCACCGTCCCCAGCACCCGGCGCGCGTAATCGCCGACGCGCGCCACCTCGGCCAGATGCGCCTCGGCGTTGGCGCGCACCGTCGCCTCGGCCTCCGGGCGCGCCGAGACGAGGGCGTCGCGCACCGCGCCCACCGCCTCGGCCCAGAGCTCCGGCACGATCCAGACATGCGGATCGAAGCGCCCGTCGTAGTCCTCGTGCGCGATCAGCCGCTCGCGCGGGATCGCCTCGGCCACCGCCGCGACCGGCTTGCGCGCGCCGAGTTCGAGCATGAAGCGCTCCATCTGCGCCTCGAGATAGAGCCCGTTCCAGAGCGCGAGATCGGCGTCGAGCAGCGCCGCGATGTCGCTGCGGGTCTGGCGGTAGGCGTGCGGATCGACGCCGGGGCCCATCAGCGCCCGCACCGCCACCGCCTCGCCCCCGACCCTGCGGGCGGCGTCGGCGATCATCCCCGTCGTCGCCACCACCCTGAGCGGCTCCGCCGCGCCGAGCGGTCCGGGCGAGGCCGCGGCGGCGGCGGCGGTGGCGAGGAAGTGTCGGCGCGAGAGCATCGGGCGTCCTTGCGGCGGGATCGGCGAGGGCCGGGCATGACGGTGACCTATGCGAACCGTTCTCAGAAGTCAATGTTATTGAGAATGGTTTGCAGAGAAGCCCGGCCGCTTGACGCCGCCGGCCCGGCGCCGGACGCTCCGCCCCGGACCGCCGAGCAAGGGGAGCCCGATGCCGGGAGCGCTGACGCTGGAGAGCCTCGCCGAGGCCGTCGCCACCGGCGGGATCGACACCGTCGTCGCCGCCCAGATCGACATGCAGGGCCGCCTGATGGGCAAGCGCTTCCACGCCGCCCATTTCCTCGAGACCGCCCATCGGGGCACGCACGGCTGCAACTATCTCCTCGCCACCGATCTCGAGATGGCGACGGTGGAGGGCTACGCCGCGACCTCCTGGGCGCAGGGCTACGGCGACTACGTCATGCGCCCGGACCTCTCGACGCTGCGCCGCACGCCCTGGGCCGAGGGGACCGCCCTCGTGCTCTGCGACACGCTCGACCATCACGGCGAGCACGAGATCGCCCACGCGCCCCGCACCGTGCTGAAGCGCCAGTGCGCCCGGCTCGCGGAACGCGGCTGGACCGCGAACGCGGCCTCGGAACTCGAGTTCTTCCTGTTCCGGCAGAGCTTCGAGCAGGCCGAGGCGCAGGGCTTCGCCGGGCTCGAGACCTTCTCGGCCTACAACGAGGACTACCACGTCCTGCAGAGCTTCAAGGCCGAGCCGCTGATGCGCGCGGTGCGCAACGCGCTGCACGGCGCCGACGTGCCGGTCGAGAACACCAAGGGCGAGGCCGACGCCGGGCAGCAGGAACTCAACGTCGTCTACGCCGACGCGATGAGCATGGCCGACCGCCACGTCGTCGCGAAGTCCGCGGTCAAGGAGATCGCCTGGTCGCAGGGCCGCGCCGTGACCTTCATGGCGAAGTGGAGCGACCGGCACGCGGGCAGCTCCTGCCACGTCCACCTCTCGCTCGCCGACGCGGCGGGCGCGCCGCTGTTCCCCGACCCGGCGGGACCGGACGGCATGTCCCCGACGATGCGCGCCTTCCTCGCCGGGCTGCTCGCCCATGCCGGCGAGATCGCGCCGTTCCTCGCGCCCTACGTCAACTCCTACAAGCGCTTCGTGCCGGGGGCCTTCGCGCCGACGCGCCTGGTCTGGTCGCCCGACAACCGCACCGCCGGCTTCCGCGTGGTGGGCGGGGGCACGCCGGCGCTGCGCGTCGAATGCCGGGTCGGGGGGGGCGACCTCACGCCGCATCTCGCCTTCGCCGCGCTGATCGCCGCCGGGCTCGCCGGCGTCGAGCGGGGGCTGGAGCTGGAGCCCGCCGCCGCGGGCGACGCCTATGCCGGGGCGGGACGGGAGATCCCGCGCACGCTCCGCGACGCCGCCGCCGCGCTCGACCGCTCCGAGACGATGCGCGCCGCCTTCGGCGACGCCGTGATCGACCACTATCTCCGCGCCTTCGCCTGGGAGCAGGAGGTGGCGGACGCCCGCGTCACGGATCTGGACCTGAAGCGGGGCTTCGAGCGCGCATGACCGATCGCCGCGGAGACTGGAGCTTCCCGACCGCCGTGCGCTTCGGCGCCGGGCGGCTTGCGGAGCTGGCGGAGGCGGCGCGGGCGGCCGGCCTCGCGCGGCCGCTGCTTGTGAGCGACCGCGGCCTCGCCGGCTCGGAGATCGTGGCGCGCGCGCGCGGCATCCTCTCCGATGCCGGCCTCGGCGACGCGGTCTTCGCCGAGGTCGGCCAGAACCCCGACGAGACCGACCTCGCCGCGGGGCTCGCCGCCTTCCGCGAGGGCGGGCACGACGGGGTGGTGGCGATCGGCGGCGGCTCGGCGCTCGATCTCGGCAAGCTGGTGGCGCTGATGGCCGGCCAGACCCGCCCGGTCTGGGACTTCGAGGACGTGGGCGACCGGTGGACCCGCGCCGACGCCGCGGCCATCCGCCCGATCGTCGCCGTGCCGACCACCGCCGGCACCGGCTCGGAGGTCGGGCGCGCCGGCGTGCTGACCGACGCGGCGAAGGGCCGCAAGGTGATCGTGTTCCATCCGCGGATGCTGCCCGCGCAGGTGATCTGCGATCCGGAACTCACTCTCGGGCTGCCCCGGGCGCTGACGGTCGGGACGGGGTTCGACGCCCTCGCCCACAATCTCGAGGCCTGGCTTTCGCCGCATTGGCAGCCGCTTTGCGCCGGCATCGCGCTGGAGGGGCTGCGCCTCGCCCTCGCCGCCCTGCCCCGCGTCGCCGCGCGGCCGGACGACCTCGGGGCGCGGGCCGACATGATGGCCGCCGCGGCGATGGGCGCGATCGCGTTCCAGAAGGGCCTCGGCGCGATCCACGCGCTGTCGCATCCGATCGGCGCGCGCTTCGGGACGCATCACGGCACGACCAACGCGGTGGTGGCGCCCGCCGTGCTCGACTGGCTGCTGCCGACGCAGCGCAGGAAGCTCGACGAGGCGGCGGCGCATGCCGGCGTCGCGGGCGGGGCGGAGGGGCTGCTCGCCCGCATCGGCGCGCTCCGCGCGGAGCTCGGCGTGCCCGACACCCTCGGCGATCTCGGCGTCCCGCGGGAGGCGATCCCGGCGCTGATCCCCGGCGTGCTGGCGGACCCGTCCTGCGGCGGCTCGCCCGTCGCGCTGGACGCGGCCGCCGCCGCGGCGCTGCTGGAGGCCGCCTTCCGCCCCACGCGCTGAACCGTCCGGCGGACCCGCGCGCTCCCGCCCCCGGCGTCTCCCCTGGCGCGGAGGCGCCGCGAGGCCGCGCCGGGCGGCGCATCGGTCCGAATGCCGGGAGACGGCGTCAGAGGGAGGCGTCCGCCCGTGCCGCCGCGCGGATCGCCCGGATGTTCTCGCCGTAGGCCCCCGGCGCGTCGGCCGAGCCGCCCTTGAACACGGCCGAGCCGGCGACGAGCACGTCCGCCCCGGCGGCGACGCAGGCCGGCGCGGTCTCCGGCGTCACGCCGCCGTCGATCTCCAGATGCACCGGACGGTCGCCGATCATCGCCCGCAGCCGGCGGATCTTCGGCAGCATGGAATGGATGAAGCCCTGCCCCCCGAAGCCTGGGTTCACCGTCATCACGCAGACCAGATCCACGAGATCCAGCACCGGCTCCACCGCCTCCGCCGGAGTCCCTGGGTTGAGCGCCACGCCGGCCTTCGCCCCCGTCGCGCGGATCGCCTGCAGCGTCCGATGCAGGTGCGGCCCGGCCTCGACATGCGCGGTGATCACGGCCGCCCCCGCTTCGGCGAAGGCCTCGATGTAGGGATCGACCGGCGCGATCATCAGATGCACGTCCATCAGCGTCGAGACGTGCGGGCGAAGCGCCTTCACCATCGCCGGGCCGAAGGTGAGGTTCGGGACGAAGTGTCCGTCCATCACGTCGACATGGATCCAGTCGGCGCCCTCGGCCTCCACAGCGCGCACCTCGGCGCCGAAGGCCGCGAAATCGGCCGAGAGGATGGAAGGGGCGATCTTCGGCGAGCGGTCGAAGGCGGGCATGACGGCGGATCTCCTCGGGGCGGCGTGCGGCGACGCCCTAGACCCGCCGGCGCCGCGCGTCCAGAGGGGCGCCGCCGTTCAGAGGTCCGGCGCCGCCGGGACCCGGCCCGGCGCGGCTTCGGGCGGCGCGAAGCTCTCGGCGCGGGCGCGGTTCCAGCGCTCGGCATAGTCGGGATCGTCGCAGCTGCCGTCGACCAGCCCGCCGATCGCGATCTCCGGGAACGCCATGTCGCCGGTGGCGATGCGCCCGTCGCTCCGGCGGATGTTGAAGTGGTGGGGCTTGAGCTGGTGCGGATCGTCGAGCCCGGCCGCCCCGATCATGTCGGCCAGCGCCCTGAGCGTGTTGCGGTGGAAGTTCGCCACGCGTTCCGCCTTGTCGCCGACATGCAGGGCCCGCTGGCGCAGGGGATCCTGGGTGGTCACGCCGGTCGGGCAGCGGTTGGTGTGGCAGGCCTGCGCCTGGATGCAGCCGACCGCGAACATGAAGCCGCGCGCCGAGTTGCCCCAGTCCGCCCCGATGGCGAAGGCCTTGGCGAGATCGAAGGCCGAGATCAGCTTGCCCGCGGCCGCGACCTTCACCCGGTCGCGCAGTCCCGCGCCGCGCAGGGTGTTGTGGACGAAGGCCAGCCCCTCGACCATCGGCATGCCGACATGGTTGGCGAACTCCAGCGGCGCCGCGCCGGTGCCGCCCTCCTTGCCGTCGACCACGATGAAGTCCGGGGCGATGCCGGTCTCCAGCATCCCCTTGACGAGGCACATGAACTCCCGCCGGTGCCCGACGCAGAGCTTGAAGCCGATCGGCTTGCCGCCGGTGAGCCCGCGCAGCTGCGCCACGAAGGCGCAGAACTCCAGCGGCGTCGCGAAGGCCGAATGATTGGCGGGCGAGACGCAGTCGAAACCCATCGGGATGCCGCGCGCCTCGGCGATCTCGGACGTGATCTTGGCCGCAGGCAGCACGCCGCCGTGCCCGGGCTTGGCGCCCTGGCTGAGCTTGATCTCGACCATCTTCACCTGCGGATCGCCCGCCGTCTCCGCGAAGCGGTCCGGATCGAAGCGGCCGCCGGCGTCGCGGCAGCCGAAATACCCGGTGCCGACCTGATAGACGAGGTCGCCGCCGTGCTCGCGGTGATGGCGGGAGATGCCGCCCTCCCCGGTGTCGTGCGCGAAGCCGCCCGCCTTCGCCCCCTTGTTGAGCGCCAGGATCGCGTTGGCCGAGAGGGCGCCGAAGCTCATCCCCGAGATGTTGTAGACCGAGGCGTCGTAGGGCTGCTCGCAGTCCGGGCCGCCGACCCGCGTGCGGAAGTCCGCGTTCGGCAGGTGCCGCGCCGCGATCGAATGGGTCATCCAGGCGTAACCGGGGTCGTAGACCCGCTCGCGCGTGCCGAAGGGGCGCTTGTCCTCCACCCCCTTGGCGCGCTGGTAGACGAGCGAGCGCGCCTCGCGGCTGAAGGGCTCCTCGTCCTCGTCCGATTCGATCAGGTACTGCCGGATCTCCGGGCGGATGCCCTCGAACAGCCAGCGCATGTGCCCGATGACGGGGTAGTTGCGCAGGATCGCGTGGCTCGACTGCATGACGTCGATCGTGCCGCGCACGACCAGCGCGACGAACGCCACGGCCGGAATCAGGAACCAGGCGCTCGCCGTCGCCGCGGCCACGAGGAAGACCAGCGCCAGCACCGCGCAGAGGGCGAAGGCGGTGTAGCGCTGCACGAAGGGTATCCGCAGGGTCATGGCAGCGAGCATGCCCCGGATCGCGCCGGCCCGCCAGCGCCGGGACGGCGCGATTTTCGTCGAAACCCGCCCGCTTCGGCGTGCCGTGCCTCAGCCAACCGCCGCCGGCCTCGGCGCCGGCCCGCCGGAGCGCAGCAGCAGCGTCGCCATGATCGCGATGTTGAGGACGTTCCAGGCGATGCCGTTCAGGAACGCCGCCTCGTAGCTGCCGGTCAGGTCGTAGATCCAGCCGGACATCCAGCCCCCCGCCGCCATGCCGACGATCGTCGCCATGATCACGAAGCCGACCCGCGCGCCCGCCTCCTTGGCCGGCAGATACTCGCGCACCACGACGGCGTAGGAGGGCACGATGCCCCCCTGCGCCAGCCCGAACACGAGGCTGACCATGTAGAGCGAGGCGAGCCCGTCGAAGGGCAGGTAGAGGAACAGCGCCAGACACTGCAGCACCGAGCCGATCAGGAGGGTGCGCACGCCGCCGAGCAGGTCCGCCAGCACCCCCGACAGCAGCCGCGAGAGCACGCCCCCCGCCAGCATCAGCGACAGCATCTCCGCCCCGGCCGCGGCCCCGTAGCCGAGATCGACGCACAGCGCGACGATGTGCACCTGCGGCATCGCCATGGCGATGCAGCAGCCGAGGCCGGCGATGCCGAGCAGGATCTGCAGCCGCGCCGGCGGGATCGATGCGCGCGAGGTCACGGCGGCGCGCGCCGTCTCGGCCGCCGCATGCGCCTCTTCGGGCGGACGGCGGCGCAGCATCAGCGCCAGCGGGATCAGGCCCGCCGAGGTCAGCAGCGCGAAAGCGGCATAGACCGCCCGCCAGCCCTCCGCCGCCATCAGCCCGGCGAAGACCATCGGCCAGATCGCGCCCGCCAGATAGTTGCCCGAGGCGACCGCGGCGACCGCGATCCCCCGCCGGCGGATGAACCAGTGCGAGACGTCCGCGATCAGCGGCGCGAAGCTCGCCGCCGTCGCGAAGCCGAGCGGCAGATGCAGCGCCGCGAGCATCCAGGCCGAGGGGGCGGCCGCCGCCGCCGTGAAGCAGGCGCCGAGCGCCAGCGCCGCCGCGATCAGCACCGCCGTCGCGCCCCAGCGGTCCACCCAGCGCCCGATCAGAAGGTTGCCCGCGGCGAAGCCCGCCATGGTCAGCGTATAGGGCAGCGAGGCGTCGGCCCGCCCGCCCCCGAACTCCGCCTGCACCGCGGGAAGCACCATGATCACGGCCCACATCCCGACGTTGCCGATGGTGCCGGCGAGCAGGCTGACCGCCAGCCGCCGCCAGGCGTAGGGACCGTCGAGAACGGAAGGGGGCGCGGGATCCTGCATCGGCTCCGCCTATCCCGCTGCCGACGCGGCGGCAAGAGCGCTCAGCGCTCTCCCCGCGCCCGCCGCTCCAGCCGCCGCGCGAGAACGCCCAGCAGCGCGTGGAGCGCCACCGCTCCGAGCGCGAGCGCGAAGAGCGCCGCGAACATCAGGTCCGTCCTGGCGCGCCCGTTCGCCATCAGCATCAGGTACCCGAGCCCGCCCGAGGCGCCGACCCACTCGCCGATCACCGCCCCGATCGGCGCGTAGACGGCGGCGAGCCGCAGGCCCGAGGCGAAGTCCGGCAGCGCCGCCGGCGCCCGGATCCGCAGCAGCACGGCGAGCGGCCGCGCGCCCATCACCGCCGCGAGATCGAGGAGCGCCGGATCGGTCCGCCGCAGGCCGTCGTAGAAGGCCGAGGCGACGGGGAAGTAGATGATCAGCACCGTCATCACGATCTTGGAGCCGATGCCGTATCCCAGCCAAAGCGTCAGCACCGGCGCCAGCGCGAAGACCGGCACCGCCTGGCTGAACACCAGCACCGGCAGCAGGATCCGCCGCGCCGTGGCCGAGAGCGCAAGCTGCACCGCCGTCGCCGCGCCGAGGGCGGCGCCGAGGACCAGCCCCGCCAGCACCTCGGAGAGGGTGATCAGCCCGTGGTGCAGCAGAAGCCCGCGGCTCTCGACGATCGCCGCGCCGACGCGCGCCGGCGAGGGAAGGATGAAACGCGGCACGCCCGTCGCCCAGACGACGCCCTGCCAGACGGCGAGCACGACGGCGACCGTCGCGGCGACGTCCAGCGCCCGCCGCCAGCCGGGCGGCGGCGCGTCCCCTCCGCCGCTCATCGCCGCGCCTCGACCCGAGGCTTCGGTTCGCCCCGCCCGCCGTCTGCCTGACGCGAGCCGCCGGCCGCCCGGCCCGCAGCGGCGCCCTCGGCCGGGATCACGCCGCCGCCTCGCCCACCAGCGCCCGCGTGAGTTCGGCCTGCGCGCGAAGCGTCTCCGGCGCGTCGGCCGCGCGCGGGGCCGCGCCCGCCGGCGGCGGCAGTTCGCGCGCGCCCGTCTCCGTCATCAGCAGAACCCGGTCGCCGAGCCGCGCCGCCTCGTGCGCGTCATGCGTCACCAGCACCGCCGTGCGCCCGGCCAGCACCCGATGCGCCAGATCCTGCATCTCCAGCCGCAGCCTCAGATCGAGCGCCGCGAAGGGTTCGTCGAGCAGCGCCACCGGCCGGTCCTCCATCAGGAGCCGCGCCAGCGCCGCCCGCTGGCGCATCCCGCCCGAAAGCTCGCGCGGGGTCTTGCCGGCGTGCGCGCTCAGGCCGACCTCGCCGATCAGCCGCCGGGCCCGCGCGAGGTCCGGCCGCTCCCCCCTCAGCCGGGCGCCGAGCGTCACGTTGCCCGTCACGTCGAGCCATGGGAGCAGCAGGTCCGACTGCGCCATCCAGGCGACCCGTCCCGCCAGCGGCCGACCGTCCGAGGCGCCGAGCCGCCCCTCGAACAGGCCGCCTGTCTCGAGCCCGGCCAGCAACCGGAGCAGGGTGGACTTGCCGACGCCGGACGGCCCCAGCAGGCAGGTCCACCGCCCCGCCGGCGCCTCGAAGTCGAGCGAGAACAGCCGCCGTCCCCCGAAGGCGAAACCGCCCTCGAGGATCAGCCCCGGCGCCGGCCCCACCGGCTCAGTCCGCCGCGGCGGTCACGTCCACCGCCAGCGCGTCGACGGGCAGCGGCTCGCCCTCGATCAGCCCGGTCTCCTTCAGCCACGCTTCGAAGGCCCGCCACCGGCCCTCGTCCAACGCCGCCGGGCGCAGCGCGAAGCGCGGCAGACTCAGCGTCCAGGCGCGGCGGTTCAGCTCGTCCCGCAGTTCCGGCGCCGTGCCCGCGAAGATCTCCCAGGCCTCGTCCGGATGGTTCACCATGTATTGCACGCCCCGCTCGACCGCGCCGAGGAAGGCGGCCACCGCCTCGCGGTCCATCCGCTCGGGATCGGCGACGAAGATCAGCTCGTCATAGGCCGGCACCCCCTGCTCCTCGAGGAAGAAGCAGCGCCCCGGACGGCCCTCGATCGCCATCTGCGGCAGCTCGAAATTGCGGTAGGCGCCGATCACCGCGTCGACCTGCCCGCTCATCAGCGCCGGCGATAGCGAGAAGTTGACGTTGACCAGCTCCACGTCGGAAAGGCTCAGCCCCGCCCGCGCCAGCACCGAGGCCAGCAGCACCTCCTCGACGCCCGCCACCGAATAGCCGATCGTCCCGCCCTTCAGCGCCGCCACCGTCTCCGGGCCGCCGTCCTCCAGCACCAGCAGGCAGTTCAGCGGCGTCGCGACCAGCGTGCCCACCCGCGTCAGCGGCAGCCCCTCGTGGATCTGAAGATGCAGCTGAGGCTGGTAGGAGACCGCGACGTCCACCCGCCCCGCGGCCGCCATCTTCGGCGGATCGGCGGGATCGGCGGGCGCGATCAGCTCCACCTCCAGCCCCGCCTCCTCGAAATAGCCGAGCTCCTGCGCCACGATCAGCGGCCCGTGATTGGGGTTCACGAACCAGTCGAGCGCCACGCTCATCTCGGTCTGCGCCGCCGCCGTGGACGCCAGCGCGGCGCCCATGAGAAGGCCGGAAAGTCGTGCAGCCATCGTCTCGCCTCTCGTCTCGAGGGCCCGCCGAAGGGCCCGTGGCTCGGACGGATCGGGCGGAAGGGGCGCGACGCGCGCCCCGGGGGCGCGAGAGGCTCCGTTTCCCTTCGCCGGCATGACCCGGATCAGGTTCGACGGGTCGGCGCCTGCGCCTCTCAGCCCCTCTTTGGGACACCCCGACGGAACGCCCCAGCACTAGGGGGGGAAGCGGCGCGGGGTCAAGCGCCCGGACCCGCAACGCCGAACGGCCGCCCGAAGGCGGCCTCCCCCGTCGCCGCGAAGAAACCCGCGACGCCCAGGCGCAAGGCCGGCGGGCCGGCCGGCCCCGCCGCGGGCGGCGCCCGGGCGGCCTCCGGCCCGCCGGCGAGGCCGGCTCAGCCCCCGATCGGGATCCTGCGCGCCCCGCCGCTCTCGCGGCCCTTGCGCGGAACGTGGATCACCAGCACGCCGTCCTC
>DATFKM010000157.1:0-4749 GCA_035268645.1 Paracoccaceae bacterium
CGCGGGCGGCGTCGAGCGTCGCGGCGGCCATCTCGGCCACCGACTCGCGGCCCTCGGCCGTCGTGAGGTTCCAGCTGAACGCGACGAGGTCGCGCCAGTGGCCGTCGGGGGCGAAGAGCGCGGCGAAGGCCTTCGGGTCGCGCGCCTCGAGCGCGTCGTCGAGCCGGGCGAGCCAGGCGCTCACGCGGCCGTGGGGGGATTGCACGTCCATGGGCTTCCTCCGGGTGGCGGGCCGTCTTCGGGCCTTGGGCGGGGCGGCGTCGCGGCGGGGCCGCGGGGCGGGACCGGTCTCGGGCGGGCGGACCGGCCCGTCGGCGGCGGGCCGCGACCCGCGGCGGCGCGGGCGAGGCTCACGCCGCGGCCGGGAAATGGCAAGCGGCGAAGCGGCCGCCGGGATGGGGCGCGAGGGGCGGGACCTCCTCGGCGCAGCGCGCCTGCGCCTTCCAGCAGCGTCCGCGAAAGGGGCAGCCGGAGGGGGCGGCGGTGGGGTCGGGCGGTTCGCCGGCGAGGACGCGGCGCTCCCGCCGCCGCTCCCGCGCGGGGTCGGGCAGCGGCGCGGCGGAGAGCAGCGCCTCGGTGTAGGGGTGCAGGGGCGCGCGGTAGAGGGCGTCCGCCGGCGCGCTCTCCACGATGCGGCCGAGATACATGACCGCGACGCGGTGCGAGACGTGGCGCACCACCGCGAGGTCGTGGGCGATGAAGAGGTAGGCGAGGCCGAGTTCGGCCTGCAGCTCGGCCAGCAGGTTGAGCACGCCCGCCTGGATCGAGACGTCGAGGGCGGAGACCGGCTCGTCCAGCACCACCGCCTCGGGCTCGGTCGCCAGCGCCCGGGCGATGCCGACCCGCTGGCGCTGGCCGCCCGAGAGCTCGTGCGGGTAGCGGCGGGCGAGGGCGGGGTCGAGGCGCACGAGGTCGAGAAGCTCGGTCACCCGCGGCCGGGCGGCGGCGAGGTCCCGGCCGAGCATCCGCAGGGGCTCGGCCACGATCTCGTCCACCCGCATCCGGGGGTGAAGCGAGGCGAAGGGGTCCTGGAACACCATCTGCAGGCCGCGGCGGAGCGGGCGCATCTCGTCCGCCGGCAGGCCCGCGATCTCGCGCCCCGCGAAGCGGACGGAGCCGCCCGAGGGCGGGATCAGGCCGACGAGGCACCGCCCGAGCGTGGACTTGCCGCAGCCGGATTCGCCCACGAGGCCCAGCGTCTCGCCCCGCGCGAGGTCGAAGGAGACGCCGTCCACCGCCCGCAGCCGCGCGCCGGCGCCGAGGCCCAGCCAGTCGGCGACGCCGCCCGTCCGCACGCGGTAGTCCTTCACGAGATCGCCGACCGCGAGGACCGGGGCCTCCGGCGCCGCGGAGCGGACGGCGGCGCCCGAGCCGGTCGCGACCGCCGGCGCCTCGAACGCGGCCTCGGGCGTGCGCTCGGCGAAGTGGCAGGCGGAGAGGCCGGGGCCGGCGGGGCGCAGGGGCGGGTCCTCGGCCCGGCAGACCTCCGCCGCCAGCGGGCAGCGCGGCGCGAAGGCGCAGCCCGGCGGCGTCGCGCCCGGCCGGGGCGGCGCGCCGGGGATGGAGACGAGCGGGCCCGCCGCCCCCTCCACCGTCGGCAGCGAGCGGACGAGGCCCCGCGTGTAGGGGTGGCGCGGCGCGGCGAAGAGGTCGTCCGTCCCCGCCGCCTCCACGACCCGTCCGCCGTACATCACCGCCACCCGGTCGGCCATGCCGGCGACGACGCCGAGGTCGTGGGTGATCAGCGCGATGCCCACGCCGAGCTCCTCGCGCAGGCGCTGGATGACCTCGAGCACCTGCGCCTGCACGGTGACGTCGAGCGCGGTCGTCGGCTCGTCCGCGATCAGGATGTCCGGGTCGTTGGCGATGGCCATGGCGATCATCACGCGCTGGCGCATGCCGCCGGAGAACTCGTGCGGATACTGGCGCGCGCGCCGGGCGGCGTCGGGCACCGCGACGCGGTCCAGCAGCTCGGCCACGCGGGCGCGGACGGCCCCGGCGCCCATGTCGGGGCGGTGGAGGCGGATCGCCTCGGCGATCTGGGCGCCGACGGGCAGCACCGGGTTCAGCGCGCTCAGCGGATCCTGGAAGATCATCGCGATGCGGTCGCCGCGCAGCCGGCGCAGCCGGCGCGGACGCGCGCCGATCAGCTCCTCGCCCTGCAGGCGCGCCGAGCCGGAGACCTGCGCGTTGCGCGGCGCGAGGCCCATCGCGGAGAGCAGGCTGAGCGACTTGCCCGAGCCCGACTCGCCCACGACGCCGACCACCTCGCCCCGCGCGACGGTCAGGTCGACGCCGCGAACGGCCTCCGCCCCGCCGGGGAAGCCCACGCGCAGGCCGCGGATCTCCAGCGCCGGCGGCGCGCCCACGGCCTCGTTCATCGCTCGGATCGCGCGTCGAGCACGTCGCGCAGGCCGTCGCCGAGGAAATTGAAGCCCAGCACGATCGTCAGGATCGCCATGCCCGGGCCGAAGGCGATCCACCATGAGTAGAACTGCGTCGCGCCGGCCGAGATCATGGCGCCCCATTCCGGCGTCGGCGGCGTCGCGCCGAGGCCGATGAAGCTGAGCGCGGCGGCGAGCAGGATCACCTGCCCGACGTCCATCGTCGCGTTGATCAGCACCGGCGTCCAGCAGAGCGAGAGGATGTGCTTCCAGAGCAGGCGCGCGGGGCGCACGCCGCAGGCGACGGCGGCCTCCACGTGCTCGCGCGTGCGGACCTCGAGCACCTGTCCGCGCATGAGGCGGGCGTAGACCGGCCACCAGACCGCGATCAGCGCGACGGCGGCGTTCTCGAGACCCGGGCCGAGGGTGGCGGCGACGGCCATCGCCAGCAGCACCGGCGGGAAGGCGAGCACCACGTCGACGAGACGCATCACCCCGGTCTCCACCCAGCCGCCGAGGAAGCCGGCGAGCGCGCCGAGCAGCGACCCGAGCGCGACCGCGACCCCCACGACCACGACCGCGATCAGGAGCGAGAAGCGCGCCCCGTGCAGCGTGCGGCTCAGCACGTCGCGTCCCAGCGCGTCGGTGCCGAGCCAGTGCTCGGCCGAGGGCGGCTGAAGCCGCCGCGCGACCATGCGCAGCGGATCGGCGAGCCCCCAGAGATCGGCCGAGAGCGCCGCCGCGATCCAGAACGAGACGACGATCAGCCCGAGGATCACCGGGGCGGTCAGCCAGGCCGGGCGGGCGGCCCGGCGGGGGGCGGCCCCGGCCTCAGCCACGTCCGCCCCCGTACTCGATCCGCGGGTTGAAGACGGCGTAGGCGATGTCGGTCGCGAGGTTCGAGAGCAGGAACGCCTCCGCGCCGACCAGCGTGACCCCGATGATGGCCGGATGGTCCAGCGTGCGGGCGGAGTCGACCGCGTAGGAGCCGATGCCGGGCCAGGCGAAGATCGTCTCGGTCAGCACGGCGCCGGTGATGAGATAGGCGAAGGAGTGCCCGATGATCGTCAGCGTCGGGATCATGGCGTTGCGCAGCGCGTGGCCGAAGAGGACGCGCCGCTCGCCGGCGCCCTTGGCGCGGGCGGTGCGGACGTAGTCCTGCTCCAGCACGTCGAGCATGGAGCCGCGCACGAGGCGCGAGATGATCCCGGTCACCGCCCAGCCCAGCACGAAGGCCGGCAGCACGAGATGCGAGAGCGCCATGCCGAGGCGCCGCCAGTCGCCCGCCAGCACCGCGTCGACGGTGTGGAATCCCGTCGGCCCCGGCTCGAACGCGGCGCGGGCGTCCATGCGGCCGGGGCCCGGCAGCCAGCCGAGCGCGACCGACAGCACGTAGAGCAGGATCAGCCCGGTCCAGAACACCGGCATCGAGGAGCCGATCAGCGCGAAGAGGCGCGCGGCGTGGTCGATCCAGCTGTCGCGCCAGTGCGCCGCCGCCACGCCGAGGGCGACGCCGGAGGTCACCCCGAACAGCATAGCGAAGAGCACGAGCTCGAGCGTGGCGGGCAGGCGCGCGGCGATGTCCTCGGCCACCGGGCGGCGGGTGCGGAAGGAGGTGCCGAAGTCGCCCTGCGCGAGGTTGACGACGTAGATGACGTATCGCTCCGGCACGCTGCGATCGAGGCCCCAGCGCGCCTTCGCGGCGGCGACGATCTCGGGGTTGTTCATCTGCCGCTCGCCCACGACGGCGGAGAGCGGGTCGGCCTTGGTGACCTGCGAGAGGAAGAAGGCCGCCGTCGCCACCCCGAGCAGGAGCAGCGGCATCGCCAGCAGGCGGCGGAGGATGTAGCCGATCATCGCCCCGGCCCCGTCCCGCGCGCCTCCCGCGGGCCACGGGCCGCCGCCCGGAGACGGGCTCCGGGCGGCGAAGAGGGCGCGGCCGGCGCGATCACTCGAACGAGATCTCGGCCAGCGGCAGGTTGCAGCAGGCGCTGTAGCGCACGCCCTCGACGGTCTCGCGGTAGGCGAGGACGAGGTTGGGGCTGAGGATCGGCAGGATCACGCGGTCGGCCATCATCTCCCGGGCGATCTCGGCGAAGAGGGCGTCGGCCTCCTCCGCCGGGGCGGCGAGGGCGGCCTGCAGCATGTCGGCCAGCGCCGGATTCTCGGCGTCGGGCGAGGTCCCGGCGTGCGAGCGCGTGTGCCACGGCGAGCCCGGCTGCGTGCCGAAGAACGACACGTACTGGCCCGAGCCGTAGTAGTCGGGCGCGTAGTAGACCGCGGTCATCGGGATGCCCGGATCGGCGATGCGCTCGCGCCAGACGGCGAAGGTCACCGGCTGCAGCTCCAGCTCGACCCCGACGTC
>DATFKM010000158.1:0-7545 GCA_035268645.1 Paracoccaceae bacterium
AATTGGTGCGAATGGCGCAGTCCGGCGCCGGACTGCGCCATTCGCACCAATTCGACGCGGGACGAGCCGCTATCTCATTCCCTGTCAGGACGGTCGTGCGGCGCCCTCGAATCCTCCGCACGCGCGCCCGAACGGCGTTCCAAGGGAAGGCGTCTCCGCGCTTTTCCGGCTCCACAGCATGATCGAGGAAGCGACCCATGACGCTCATCCGCCCGTTTCTCGCCGCCGTGACCCTCGCGCTGCCGCTGGCCGCGGTCGCGCCCGCTCCGCTCGTCGCCCAGAGCGGCGTCGGAGGCGTCTATCACGACGCCTTCCGCAGCCGGGACGCCATCGCCGACACGCTCGACGCCGTCAGCGCCTTCGGCGAGGCGCGCGGCGCCGGGGACCGGCAGGCCGCGGAACAGGCGGCCGCCGACATGCTGACCGCCCTGCTGCGGGCGCGCTTCTGGCTCGCCATGCTCGACGCCGAGGTCACGGCGACCTCGCACTCCGCCGAGATCGGCTCGCAGGTGACCGAACTCCGCACCGTCGCCGTTCAGGGCTTCGACACCGTGTTCGTGGCGCTGGCGGACAACGACCTCGCCGCGCTCGAGCGGGCGCTCGACGGGTCGGGCGACTGGCTGAACACGCTGACCGTCAACGGCCGGCAGGTGATGACCGCGCTGTTCGGTTCCTGAGACGCACGCCGCCGCGTTCCGCCGGCCGGCGGACCGCGGCGGGAGGGGATGAGAGGGAGGCGGAGCGCATGGCCCTGCGAGCGAAGGCGAAGGATGCGGCGGAGATCGCCGGACATGGTGGAGGCGCCGTCGGCGTAGGCGCATCGGGAAGGCGGACGCTTCGCGGCGCGGCGCTGGGCTTCGCCGCCCTCGCCGCCCTCGCGGGCTGCGGATCGACGGTGGAGGCGCCGGCGGTCTCGACCACGGGCCGAGCCGCCGCCGCCGGGGCGGTCGCGGGCGGCGTGGTCGGCAATCTCGTCGCCTCCGGCGGCCGGCGCGCGCAGGGCACCGCGATCGGCGCCGCGATCGGCGCGGGCCTCGGCGCCCTCGCCGGATCCTCGATCGAGCGGCAGCAGGCGGCGTTCGAACGCCGGCTCGCGGCCGAGCGGGCCCGCAACGACGTGCAGATCGAGCGGCTTCGCGAGGACGTGCTGCTGCTGACCCTCTCGGGCGGTCTGCAGTTCGACACCGGCAGCGCCACGCTGCAGCCCGGCCTGCGCGAGAGCCTCGGGCGCGTGGCCGAGATCCTGCGGGCCGATCCGGGCAACTACGTCACGATCATCGGGCACACCGACAACGTCGGACGCGACGCCGCCAACCAGGCGCTTTCGGAAAGGCGGGCCTACGCCGTGCGGAACGAGCTGCTGCGCGCGGGGGTGCCGGCCTCGTCGATGTTCACGCTCGGCCGCGGCGCGAGCGAACCGGTCGCCGACAACGCCACCGCCGCCGGGCGCGCCGCCAACCGGCGCGTCGAGCTCGTGATCACCCGTCCCGCCAACCGCTGATCCGGCGCGGGCCGGACGGCCCGACGCCACGCGATCCCGGCACCGCAACACGAAAGGAGAGGCCGATGGCCGAACTCGTGGTCATGGACTTCGACGGCATCACCACCGCCGACGAGGTGCTGGAGAAGCTCCGCGCGATGCAGAAGGAGCACCTGATCGACCTGCTCGACGCCTGCGTCGTCGTCCGCCCGGAGGGCGGCGAGCCGAAGATCAAGCAGTCGGTGAACCTCACCGCGCTCGGCGCGGCCTCGGGCATGTCCACCGGGGCCCTGGTGGGGATGCTGGCGGGTCTGCTGATGCTGAACCCGCTGGCCGGCATCGCGCTCGGCGGCGTGGCGGGCGCGGCGATGGGCGCGCTGTCGGGCCGGTTGTCGGACTTCGGGATCAACGACGAGTTCATCAGGGAACTCGGCGCCACGATCCCCGAGAACAGCTCGGCCATCTTCGTGCTCGTCGCCAAGGCGACCACCGACAAGGTCGTCGCCGAGATAGCCCCCTACGGCCCGCGCGTGCTGAAGACGTCGCTCTCGGCCGAGCAGGAGGCGGATCTGCGCGGCGCGCTGGCCGCAGCGACGGCCTGACCGCCGCCGCCGCCCGACCGGCGCCGAAGAAGGAGACGCGGATGACGTCCAAGACCGACCAGGCGACGACCGGCCCGGCATTCGCCGGGTCGCTCGTCCGCCTCGGCCTCGCCGGCTTCTGGATCCAGTTCGTGATGCTGATCGTGATCCTGTTCCTCACCGCCTACGTCGCGCGGCTGGGCGGGGCGCAGGCGGCGCGGTATCTCGACCTCGGCAACTGGGCCTCGTTCCTCGCGCTCGCGCTGCCGGTGTTCACGACCTGGTGGCTGTGGCGCTACGCGACCGCCGGCCGGCGCATCCGCTCGGGCGGGGCCGCGCCGGCGCCGGGCGCGCTTCGGCGGATGCTTTGGGTCGGCGTCTGGGTCGGCGCGATCGGCGCGACGCTGTCGCTGCTGATGATGTTCGGCGCGGTGACGAACCTGCTCTACGTCCTCGTGACGGCGCCGCAGGTCGGCGTGATGATCTCGCCCGCCGGTTCGGGCGGAGAGGCGCTCAGCGTCTCGGCGATCGACGCGGTCTCGCTGCTGTCGCTGCTGCTGACGCTGACGTCGGAGCTGATGGTGATCGCGCTGTCCTTCCGTCTGCTGTTCCTCGTCGGGTTCGCGCCGGACGCGCGAAAGGGATGACCCCGCCGCAGGAGGGTGACGCCCCGGGCCCGGGATCGCCGCCCGATCCGGGCCTGCCGACGCGCGTGGTGCTGACGGCCGCGGGCGTCGGCGTCGGCGCCCTCGTCCTCCAGGCGGCCTCCGCCGCGATCGGACCGATCCTGCTCGCCGCCTTCATCGCGGTCGTCGCGTGGCGGCCGCTCGAATGGCTCCGCGCGCAGGGGGTTCCGAAGCTGGCCGCGGTCGGTCTGGTGGCCTTCGCGCTGCTGGACCTCGGCGGGATCCTCGCGCTGACGGCGTCCGGCGCGCTGGAGGAGTTCCGGGTCAGCCTGCCCGGCTATCGCGAGCGGATGGTCGCGCTGCTGGTCCCGCTGGGCGTGTGGCTGGAGCGGATCGGCTTGGCCGGTCTCGACGAGGCGCTGCCGGACATGGTCGATCCGCGCACCCTCGCCTCGCTGATGCGCGCGGGCGTCTCCGGCGTCGGCGACCTCGTGAGCGGCGGGTTCCTCGTGCTGCTGGCCGTGGTCTTCATGCTGGTCGAGGCCGGCGATCTGAGGGCGAGGTTCCGCGCCGCCTGCGGGCCGGACGCGGACCGTCGGCTGAGCCGGACCCTCGACCTGATCGACGCCTACATGGTGATCAAGGCCGTCATGAGCCTGATCACGGCGGGGGTGCTGTTCGCGCTGATGACGGCGCTCAGGCTCGACTTCGCGCCGCTGATGGCCGTGATCGCCTTCTTCGCCAATTTCCTTCCCTTCGTCGGGACGCTCGTGATGCTCGGCCCCGCGGTGCTGCTGACGCTCGTGCAGACGGACGTGGCGACCGCGATGCTGGTGGCCGCGGCCGTGGTGGTGGTGAACACGGCCGTCGGCAGCGTGCTGGAGCCGAGAATGACCGGCCGCGGGCTCGGCCTCTCGACGCTGACGGCGTTCCTGTCGCTGATCCTCTGGGGCTGGATCCTCGGCACGCTCGGCGCGCTGCTGGCGGCGCCGCTGACCGCCGCGCTCGTCGCGCTGCTGGACGCGCATCCCGGCACGAGGCCGATCGCGGTTCTGCTGGGCTCGAAGCGCGTCGAGACGGAGGCGTCCGGGACGGGCTGAAGCCGGTCGTCGCGCGTCTCGACCCGCCGGGCCGTCGCGTTCCGATCGATCCCGAAGCGACGGCTCCGCAGGGCGCGCGCCGGACCGTCGCGCGGACGGTGCGGACGGGGCGGACGGTCGCCGACCACGGGCCGCCGGCGCGACTGCGTCATCTGAACACTTCGGCGACGCAATCGACTGCTATCCATCGTTCGTCCGCATGACGTCGGACGGACCTCGTCCGAGAGCGAGCGCCCGGCGACCGGTCCATCCCGGCGGCTCCGGACCCCGACCGACCCGACGCTTCCGCTCCGGCGCGGTGCGCGCCGCCCCCCGACGAATGGAGAGACAGCATGACGACGCGTCGCGACTTCCTCGCAGCCGTTCCGAAGGCCGGCGCGGTGTTCGCCGTCGGCGGCGCGCTCTCGCTGGAGCCGACGGCGGCCCCGGCCCAGCCGGCGCCGCTGGCGGGGCACTTCCATCCGAAGGGCAAGGCGCCCTCGGCCCACACCCTCGAGGCGATCCGCCGATCCGCCGCCGGGCTGCCCTTCGACGACGTCCGCGACTTCGAGGAGCAGGCCCGCGGCCTGATCGCCGAGCGCCCCGCCCGGCGGATCATGGCCGACGCCGGGAACGTCGCCTTCGACCGGTCGGAATACGACTTCCTCGACCGGGGCGGGGAGTTCGACAGCGTCCATCCCTCCATGACCCGCATCGCGCGGCTCAACAACAATTTCGGCCTCTACGAGGTGATCCCGGGCATCTACCAGGTGCGCGGCTTCGACCTTTCGGACATCACCTTCGTGCGCGGCGCGACCGGCTGGATCGTGATCGACCCGCTGACCGTGCGCGAGACCTCGCGCGCGGCCTGGGAGCTTTTCCAGGAGCATGTCGGCGAAGGGCTGCCGGTCTCGGCGGTGATCTACTCCCACACCCACGGCGACCATTTCGGCGGCGTCCGCGGCGTGCTGACGGACGAGGACGTGCGCTCGGGCCGAGTCGAGATCATCGCGCCCGACGGCTTCATGGAGCACACGATCTCCGAGAACGTCTACGCCGGCAACGCGATGAACCGGCGGCTGTTCTACCAGTACGGGCTGCTGCTGCCCGCCTCGCCGCACGGCTTCGTCACGCAGGGCCTCGGCCACCGCGTCCCGGCCGGGGCCACCGGGCTGATCCCGCCGACGCGCCTCGTCTCCGATCCGATCGAGGCCTTCGAGGTCGACGGCGTCCGCATGATCTTCCAGAACACGCCGAACACCGAGGCGCCGCGGGAGATGAACACCTATCTGCCCGACCTGAAGGCGCTGTGGATGGCCGAGAACGTGACGGCCAACCTGCACAACATCTACACCCTGCGCGGCGCCCAGGTGCGCGACGCGCTGAACTGGTCGAAATACATCGCCGAGGCGCTCCACCGCTTCGGCGTCGAGGCGGAGGTGATGTTCGCCGCCCACCACTGGCCGCGCTGGGGCAACGCGCGGATCCAGGAGGTGCTGCGCGCGCAGCGCGACCTCTACGCCAACATGAACAACCAGGTGCTGCACCACGCCAACCGGGGCGTGACGATCAACCAGATCCACAACGTCTATCGCGTGCCGACCTCGCTGCAGAGGCACTGGCACTGCCGGGGGTATCACGGCTCGCCCGAGATCAACGCCCGAGGCGTGATCCAGCGCTTCCTCGGCTTCTGGGACGGCAACCCGACGACCCTGATCCCGCTGCCGCCGGAGGACGGCGCGCCCCTCTACGTCGAGATGATGGGCGGCGCGGAGCGGATCCTGCGGAAGGGCGCCGAACTGCACGAGGCCGGCGACTATCTGCGCGCGACCGAGATCCTGAACAAGCTGGTGCTGGCCGAGCCGGACAACGCCGCCGCGAAGGACGCGCTCGCCGACGCGTTCGAGCAGCTCGGCTACCAGCAGGAGAACCCCGGCCTGCGGAACAGCTTCCTCGCCGCCGCCTACGAACTGCGCTCCGGCATCCCGCAGGGGGCGGCGGCGGACTCCTCCAGCCCCGACGTGATCCGCGCCATGTCGACGGAACTCTTCCTGAACTTCCTCGGCATCCGCATGGACCCCGCCCGGGCCGAGGGGCTGCGGTTCACCATGAACCTCGCCACCCCCGACACCGGCGAGACCTTCCTCGTGGAGCTGGAGAACGCGACCCTCACCAACATCAGGGGCTTCGCGGCGCCGGATCCCGACCTCTCGCTCACCCTCGACCGCGCGGATCTGGAGCTGGTGATGATCGGCGAGGAGACGCTGGAGTCCCTGATCGCCGCCGGGCGCGCGAAGGTCGAGGGCGATCTCGGCCCGCTCGCCGCGCTGGCCGCGCTGATGGTCGACTTCGACCCGCGCTTCCCGATCATGCCCGGCACCGAGGCGGCGGCCCCGTCCGGACCGGCCGCCGGCGGCTTCGAGGCCGACATGGGGGCCGTGATCCCGGAGTGAGTGCGCCGGAGCGCCCGAACGACATGCCGTGGAAGCACGCGCACGGACGGGACGGGGCCGCGCCGCGGACCTCTCCGATCCGCCTGCGGCTCTCGATCCCTTGCCTGCTCCTCGGGCTGCTGTTCTTCGCGGCCTCCCTGACCCCCTCGCTGATCCCTCGGGGACCGGCGATGCAGGGCGTGCTCGGCGGCTCGGCGGCCGCCGTGGGGTATCTTCTCGGCCGGATCGCGGGGCTCGTCTGGACGGCGGCCGAGATGCCCGTCCTCCCGAAACGCCCTGCCGCGGCGCTGACGGGGTCCGCCGCGGTCGTGGTTCTCGGATCGTTCGCGTGGGTGCTGGGCCGGAGCCTGACCTGGCAGAACGACCTTCGCCTGAGAATGGGCATGGAGCCGGCCGAGGCGCTCGGCCTCGTCTGGATGCTCGGCACGGCGGTCGCGACCTTCGCGGCAGCCTGGGCTCTGGGCCTTCTGCTCGGCGCCGCCTTCCGGCTGATCCGCGACCGCCTCGATCGGGTGATGCCCCGGCGCAGGGCCAACGTCCTCGGCGCCGTCGCGCTGGCGCTGATCCTGATCGGCGTCACGCGCGACGGCGTCTTCGATCTGGTCGTGGCGAGCGTGGACGCCAGCTACGAGGAGGCTCAGGCCCTGTTCGAGAAGGCGCCCCCGCCGCCGAAGGACCCGAGGAAGACGGGCGGCGCGACGTCGCTGATCGACTGGGCGGCGATCGGGGCGCCGGGGCGGGACTTCATCGTCTCGGGGCCCGACGCGTCGGCGATCTCGGCCTTCACGGGGCGGCCCGCGCTGGACCCGATCCGGGTCTATGTCGGCCGCGCGAACGCCGAGACGCCGGAGGCGCGCGCCCGGCTCGCGCTGGAGGAACTGAAGCGTCAGGGGGCCTTCGAACGCGCGGTGCTGATCGTCGTCAGCCCCACCGGCACGGGCTGGATGGACCCCGGCGCGCACGACCCGGTCGAGTACATGCATGGCGGCGACGTCGCGACCGTGTCGGCGCAGTACTCCTACCTGCAGTCCCCGCTGGCGCTGCTGCTGGAGACCGAGACGGGGCTGGAGCAGGCCTCGGCGCTGCTCGAGGTGGTGCACGGCCACTGGCGGACGCTCCCGCCCGAGACGCGGCCGCGGCTCTACGTCCACGGCCTCAGCCTCGGCGCGTGGTCCTCGATGCACGCCGCCGACCTCTTCCGACTGCTGGAGGATCCGATCGGCGGCGCCTTCTGGGCCGGTCCGCCCTTCCCCTCGGCGCTGTGGAACGACGTCCAGAACCGTCGGCGCGAGGGCAGCCCATGGGTGCTGCCGCGCATCGGGGACG
>DATFKM010000159.1:0-2890 GCA_035268645.1 Paracoccaceae bacterium
CGGCGGGCAAGATGGGGCGCGACCTGCTGCTGCTCGGCCAGTCGGAGGTCGGGGAGCTGCGGGCCGGGCTCGGGGGCGGCTCCTCGACCATGCCGCAGAAGGTGAACCCGGTCTCGGCCGAGGGCGCGGTGGCGCTGGCGCGGCTCTGCTCGCGGCTCTCCGGCGGCTTGCAGGAGGCGATGCTGGCCGATCACGAGCGCGACGGGTCGGCTTGGACTCTGGAATGGCTGACGCTGCCGCAACTCTGCGTCGCCGCGGCGGGCGCGCTGCGGCACGCGCAGGCCATGGCCGAGACCCTGGCGCCCGACGGGGCGCGGATGGCCGCGAACCTCGCGGCGACGGGCGGGCTGGTGATGGCGGAGGCGGCGGCCTTCCGCCTCGCGGAGGTCATGCCGAGGCCCGAGGCCTCGGCCGCGGTGAAGGCGGCGGCCCGGCGGGCGGCGGCGGAGGGGCGGCCGCTGGCGGAGACGCTGGCGGAGGCCCTTGCGGGCGGTCCCGGCGCGGAGATCGACTGGGCCGAGGCGCTGGATCCGGCGCGGGGCCTCGGCCGGGCGCCGGAGATCGCGCGGCGCTTCGCGGCGATGGCGGCGGCGCGGGACGGCTGAGCGCCGGCGCGGGTCAGCCGGCAGGGGCGCGCGCGGGATCGAGCAGCGCCTCGACCGCAGCGAAGTGGGCGTCCCACCCGGGGGCCCGCCAGTCGGCGAGACGGGCGAGCTGGGCCGCACGCGGATCGGGCCCTTCGGCCGGCGGGGCGGCGTAGGCGAGGATCTGCTCGATCCAGGCCGGCAGGTCGAGCGGGTCGAGGTAGTCGGGCGCGTCGCCCCCGACGGCGCGGAAGGCGGGCAGGTCCGCCGCGATCACCGGGCAGCCGAGCGCGAGCGCCTCGGCCGCGGGCAGGCCCGAGGCCTCGGCGTGGCTGGGCGCGAGAAGGGCGCGGGCGTTCGCGAGATGGGCCGCGACCTCGGCGTCCGGCAGGTCGCGCCGCTCGAACACCGCGCGCCCGGCCATCGGCGCGCGCTCCAGCGCGTCCTGCACCGTATCGGAGCCGACGGCGCGGCGCCCGAGGATGAAGAGCTTCGGCGCGGCCTCGCCCAGCTCCTGCCAGAGGCGCTGCCAGATCCAGAGCATCGAGAGGTGGTTCCGCCGCGGCTCCAACGCGCCGAGCATGACGAAGCCGTCCGTGGCCGCGGGCGCGAGGGCGGCCGGACCGGGCGCGGGCAGGGGCGTCAGGCCCGGCGGCGCGACGACGGCGGGCGGCGCGCGCTCCATGTGCGCCTCGGCCAGCGCCGCGGTCTCGGGCGAGGCGTAGGCCACGGCGTCGCAGAGCTCCGCCGCGGCGAGCACGCCGAGCAGGCGGGTCGGCTCCGCCGGGCGGGCGAGATCCGGCCGCTCCAGCGCCACGAGGTCGTGCAGCATCGCGACGGCGCGCACCACGCCGCCGGCGCGCAGATCGGCGAGGCGGCGGGCGTCGAGCTGGGCCTGGGCGAGGTTGAGATAGGTCCACGAGCCGCCCTCGGACGCCAGCAGCGCCGACAGCGCGTCCCCCTGCGCCACGGCGAGGCGGCGGGCGAGGCTGTCGCCGCGGCGCTGCCGTTCGGTCCGCCACGGCGAGAAGGCGGCGCGGAGATCGGCGGGCGGCAGCGCCTCGCGCCCCTCGAGCGCGTCGGAGAGGGCGAGCGCCCCGGCGCCGTCGAGAAGGACGTGGCGCGGCCCGGCGGAGATCAGGAAGCGCGCGGCGGGATCGGCGGCGAGGCGGCGCGTCCAGGCCCGCTCCACCCGGTCGATGGATCCCGGCGCGAGGCGCGAGGCGCGCGCCAGGGTGCGGGTGAGGTCGAGGAGGGGGCGCGCCACGCGGCGTCAGGCCGTGAAGCGGCCGGTCTGCCGCCAGGCCCAGGCGTCGGCGATCATGCGCGGCATCTCCGACCGGCGGGGGCGCCAGCCGAGGATCTCCTGCGCCTTCGAGCCGTCGCAGACGAGGCGGACGGGGTCGCCGGGGCGGCGCGGGCCGTATTCGACGGGGATCTCCGTGCCGACGACCTCGCGCGCCGCGGCGACCACCTCGGCCACCGAGAAGCCGGCGCCGGTTCCGAGATTGAGGCGCAGGCTGTCGCCGCCCGCGAGCAGGCGGTCGGTGGCGAGGATATGGGCGTCGACGAGGTCCATGACGTGGACGTAGTCACGGATGCAGGTGCCGTCGGGCGTGGGGTAGTCCGTGCCGTTCACGGTGATCGCCTCGCGCGCGCCGGCGGCGGCGTCGAGGATGTTGGGCACCAGATGCGTCTCCGGCACGTGGTGTTCGCCGATCTCGCGGTCCTCGTCGGCGCCGGCGACGTTGAAGTAGCGGAACACCGCCGAGCGGATGCCGTGGGCGCGCTCGAAATCGGTCAGCATAGCCTCGACCGCGAGCTTCGAGGCCCCGTAGGGGTTGATCGGGCGCTGCGGCGCGGCCTCGGTGATCGGGTCCTCCTCCGGCTCGCCGTAGGTGGCGGCGGTGGAGGAGAAGACGATCGCGCCGACGCCGGCGTCGTGCATCGCGGTCAGCAGGTTCAGCGTGCCGCCCACGTTGTTGCGCCAGTAGAGCGCCGGGTCCCGCATCGACTCCCCGACGTCGGAGAGCGCGGCGAAGTGCATGACGGCGTCGGGGCGGACGCGGGCGAAGGCGTCGGCGAGCGCGGCTGTGTCGAGCAGGTCGCCCTCGATCCTCTCGCCGAACTTGACGGCCTGCCGCCAGCCGGTGCGGAAGTCGTCGAACACGACCGGCTCGTGGCCCGCGGCGCGAAGCGCCTTGCAGCCATGCGCGCCGATGTAGCCGGCGCCGCCGGTGACCAGGATCCGCGCCACGTCGCGCTCCTATTCGGCGGCGCGGCGCATCGCCATGGTCTCGTGCAGG
>DATFKM010000160.1:0-3802 GCA_035268645.1 Paracoccaceae bacterium
AGCGCGGCCTGCGCCCCGGCATCGACGGCCAGCAGCATGGCCGCCATGGCGACGAAGGTCTTGCCCGAGCCGACGTCGCCCTGCAGCAGCCGGTTCATCCGCGTCTCCGCGGCCATGTCGGCGGCGACCTCCTCGGCGGCGCGCGCCTGCGCGCCGGTCGGCGCGTAGGGCAGCGCGTCGAGCGCGGCGCGCCGCAGCCGCCCGTCGCCGGCGGTCGGCCGGCCCTTGCCCTTGCGCCGGGTCTCCCGCGCCAGCGCCAGCGCCACCTGATGCGCCAGCAGCTCGTCATAGGCGAGCCGGTCGCGCGCGGCCGGCCGCGCCGCCAGCGCCGCCTCGTCCGCGGGCCGGTGGAGGGTCTCCAAAGCCTCGCGCCAAGGCGCCCAGCGCCTCGCGGCGAAGAGGCCCGGCTCGATCCACTCCGGCAGGCGCGGCGCGAGGTCGAGCGCCGCCGCGACGGCCCTGCTCAGGACCCGCGGCGCCAGTCCCTCCGTGCCCGGATAGACCGGCTCGAACGGCGGCAGCGCCTCGGCCTCGGCCGGCGTGACCACATGCTCGGGATGCGTCATCTGGCGCACCCCCTCCCAGCTCTCGACCTTGCCGGAAACCACCCGCGTCTCGCCCACCGGCAGCATCCGATGCAGGCTCTCCTCGTGCATGCGGAAGAAGACCAGCGCGAAGCCGCCGGCCTCGTCGCGCACGACGACCCGGTGCGGCCCCCGCCCGCGCGAGGGACGATGCTCCTCCACCAGCACGGGAACGGTCGCGACGTCGCCGTCCGGCACGCCCATCAGCGAGGGGCGCGGGCGGCGGTCGACGACCCGGACCGGGGCGAGGAACAGCAGATCCCGCGGCGTCTCCACGCCGAGCCGCGCCATCAGCTTCGCGCCCTTGGGCCCGACGCCCTCGAGCGTCGTGACCTCGGCGAAGAGGGGAAAGAGAATCTCGGGGCGCCCGCGGCTCATGCCGGCAGTTAGCCCCGCCGGGCCCCTCGGGGAAAGACGCGGCCCGCCCCTTGGCGGGGGCTGCGCCGCTCGGGGGGATCGACCCCCCTCGCGCCGCCGCCGATCCGCCGAGGCGGATCCGCGAGGGGCGCCCGGATCCGAGGGACGGCGCGAAAGGCCGTCATTCGCCGGCCGCGACGAAGGCGCAAGCGTCTCGGCCGCGAGGGGGCGCCCGGCCGTCTCCCTTGACCCCGCCCGCATCGGGTCCGAAAGAGAGGGCCGTCCGCCGCAGGCCGAGGCCCGATGCCCCTCACCGTCCCCCTGCCCGCCACCAAGGCCGAGAACCTGCAAGGCGCGGGCTTCATCGCCCTCTCGATGCTCGGGTTCGCGGTGAACGACGCGCTGATGAAGCTGGTGGGCCCCGGCATCGGACTGTTCCAGTCGGTGCTGCTGCGCAGCCTCTTCGCCATGGCGATGGTCGTCGTCATCGCCTACGCCTTCGGCGCGCTGCACCGCCTGCCGCCGCGGCGCGACGTCGGCTGGATGGCGGCCCGCGCGGTCGGCGAGATCGGCGCCGTCGTGTGCATCCTCACCGCCCTGTTTCGCATGCCGCTCGCCGCCGTCTCGGCGATCCTGCAGACGCTGCCGCTCTCGCTGACGCTGGTCGGGGCGCTCTTCCTGGGCGAGCGGGTGGGCTGGCGCCGCTGGCTCGCGATCCTCGTGGGTTTCGTCGGGGTCCTCGTGCTGGTGCGCCCCGGCGCCGCCGACTTCGACCCGAACGCCGTCTGGGCCCTCGCCGCGGTCGGCTTCGTGACGCTGCGCGACGCGGCGACGCGGCAGCTCGGGCGGGGGGTGCACTCGCTCTTCGTCACCGTCGTGACGACGACGGTGATCGTGATCCTCGGCGCCCTCGGCGTCGCGGTGCAGGGCGTCTGGGTCCCCGTCGACGGGCCGACGCTGCTCGGCCTCGCCGGCGCCGCGGCGGCGATCCTCGTCGGCTACGTCTTCGGCGTGCAGGGCATGCGCATCGGCGACATCGGCTTCATCGCACCGTTCCGCTACACCATCCTGATCTGGTCGATGCTGCTCGGTTTCCTGCTGTTCGCCGAGCGACCGGATGCCGCCACCTGGCTCGGCGCCGCCATCATCGTCGCGGCCGGCCTCTACACCTTCTGGCGCGAACGGCGCGTCGCGGGGGGCTGAGCCGAGCGGAACGATACCGGAACGGCGCATCGAAACGCCGCGGAACGATACCGGAACACGAGGCCCCCATGCGCATCGCCCAGATCACCGACAGCCACGTCGTCGCCCCCGGCACGCTCTGGAAGGGGCGGGTCGACATGGCCGCCAAGCTCGCCGCGGCGGTGGAACGGCTGAACGCGCTCGCGCCCGATCTCGTGGTCCATACCGGCGACGTGGTGGACGGCGGCGGGGCGGCGCAATACGGGCTCGCGGCGGAGATCCTGTCGGGCCTGAGGGCCCCGCTGCGCCTCGTGCCCGGCAACCACGACGTTCGCGACCGGATGCGCGCCGCCTTCCCCGCCCAGACCTGGGAGGGGGATTTTCTCGAATGGCGCGAGGCGCATGACGGCATCCGCCTGATCGGCGTCGACACGGTGGACGAGGGCCGCACCGCCGGCCGCCTCTGCGAGACCCGGGCCGCACGGTTGGGCGAGGCGCTGAGCGGCGCCGGGGCCGCGATGGTGTTCCTGCACCACCCGCCCTGCCCGATGGGCCTCGCGCACATGGACCGGTTCGTGTTCGAGGGCGAGGCGGCGGCGGCCGAGGCCGTCTCCGTCGCGCCGCCGCTCCGCCTCGCCTGCGGTCACGTCCACGCGGCCGCCGAGCGTCACTGGGCCGGCTCCCTCGTCACCGCCTGCCCGGCGGTCGGCGTCCAGATCCCCCCGGCGACCGGCGAGATCTTCGGCTTCACGCTGGAGCCTCCGGCGATCCGTCTGCACGACTGGCGCCCGGACACGGGATTGACCGTCAAGACGGTGCCCGTCGACGGCTTCCCCGGACCCTTCCCGTTCGAGACGCACCCCGATGCCGACTTCGACGCCACGCCGCACGCCTGAGCGCGCTCAGACCGCCGCCGCTTCTCCGACCGAGACCCTGAGCCCGAGCTCGGCCCCGACCGCGCCGAGAAAGGCGAGCGTCGCGGCGAGCACGAAGGCGTGCCAGATGGCGTTGTGGAAGGGCAGCCGCTCCGCCAGAAAGAAGCCCACCCCCGCGGTGTACAGCAGCCCGCCGACGACGATCAGCGCCACCGTGGGCGTTGCCAGCGGCATGGCCGAGGGATCGGGCCAGAACAGCGCCGCCCCGGCCCAGCCCAGAACGAGGTAGAGCGGCAGAGAGATCCGCGCCAGGCGCTGCGGGAACAGCAGCTTGCCGAACGCGCCGCCCAGCGCCGCGGTCCAGACCGAGCCGATCAGCCATGCCGCATGCCCGCCGCCCACCATGACCGCGAAGGGCGTCTGCGTCGCGGCGATCTTGACGTAGATGGCGGCGTGGTCGAGCCGGCGCAGCACCTCGGACCAGCGCGGCACGTCGATCATGTGATAGGCGGCCGAGCAGCCGAGCATCGCCAGCAGCCCCGCGGCGTAGATCGCGACCGCCGCGACCAGCGCGGCACGCCCGTCGAACAGCGCCGCCGCGACGATCAGCGCGATCGCGGCCGGCACGGCGAGCGCGAGGCCGGACACGTGGACGACCGCGTCCACGAAACGTTCCGCCCGGGTGTAGCGGGAGCGTTCCGGCATCAAGGCGAGGGCATGTCGCTCGGGCGGGGCCATTCGGAAAAGGTGGCGCTTGCGGCCCGTTCGCGCAACTGTTCCGTTGCAGTCGGCGCGGCCCCCCAG
>DATFKM010000161.1:0-12886 GCA_035268645.1 Paracoccaceae bacterium
CCCCCGCTCGGCCCGGCTCGGCGCCGCGCGCCTCGCGGGCGCCCGGCGGCGGCGTCGCGCCGGCCCCCGGCGGTCGGCGGCCGGGCGCGACGCGTCATGAGCGCCGCGTCCTGGGTCGCCGAGATCGCCGGGCCGGCCCCGGCCCGCGTCTCGTGGCTGGCGGCGGCGGACGGCGTCCGGCTCCGCGTCGCGCTCTGGCGACCCGAGGGCGCCCCCCGGGGGGTCCTCCATCTTCTGCCGGGGCGCACCGAATACCTCGAGAAATACGCCCCGCTCGCGCGGCGCCTCGCCGAGGCCGGCCTCGCCGTCGCCGGCCTCGACTGGCGCGGACAAGGGCTCTCGGACCGCGATCCGCGGGTCGGACGACTCGGCCATGTCGAGAGCTTCGCCGACTACGCCCGCGACCTCGACGCGCTGCTCGGCTGGCCGGAGGCGACGGCGCTGCCCGGACCTCGCCTGGCGCTGGCGCATTCGATGGGCGGCTGCATCGCGCTGCGCGGCCTCGTCTCGGGCGCCTTCGCGCCCGACGCGGTGCTGTTCTCGGCGCCGATGTGGGGGCTCGCGCAGCCGGCCCCGGTCCTCGCGCTCGCCGGACTGCTGGCGCGCACGGCTCGCGCGCTCGGCCTCGGCCGGCTCGCCGCGCCGGGGCAGGGGGGCGCCGCGCCCTACGTCCTCTCGACCGCGCCGGAGCGCAACGTCCTCGTCGCCGATCCGCGGGCCTTCGACCGGCTCCGGCAGGAGGTCTCCGCCCGCCCCGACCTCGCGGTGCACGCGCCGACCCTCGCCTGGCTCGCCGCCGCGCTGGAGGAGACCGCGTCGCTCCGCCGCGCGCCCGCCCTCGGCGTTCCCGCGACGATCCTGCTCGGCGACGACGAGGCGGTGGTCTCGGCCGCCGCGATCCGCGCCCGCGCCGCCTCGGACCCGGCGCTCGAGGTCGCGGACATCCCCGGCGCCCGGCACGAGCCGCTGATGGAGCCGCCCGACGGCGTTCCCGGCGCCGCCGTCGCCGCCGCGCTCGATCGCTTCCTCGTCCGGCACGCGCCCGTCTGAGGCGCGGAGCCGCCCGCCGTCCCGGCCGCGCGGCCTCTTTCCCCCGCGGCCGAATCCGGTGAAAAGGAGCCGGGGGCCCGCCGTCGGCGGCGTCGGCCTCCTCTCGCGAAACTCTGACGGAGCGCGGCATGGCGACCTGGACCCGGAGCACGACGGCCCTTCTCGCGGCGCTCGCGATCCTCCTCGGCGCCGCCGCTGCGCCGCCGGCCGCCGCGCAGGACGCGCCGGTGGTCGCCAACGTCCAGCGCATCCTCATCGAGGGCGCACGCCGGCTCGACGAGGCGACGATCCGCGCCTACCTCGTCGTGCGCGAGGGCGAGCCCGCGACCGCCGACGAGATCAACCGGAGCCTGCGCCGCCTGCTCGACACCGGCCTCTTCGACGACGTCACGCTCTCCCCGCTCGCGGACGGCATCCTGGTGCGGGTGCGCGAAGCGCCGTTCATCAACCGCGTCGCCTTCGAGGGCAACGAGGCGCTCGACGACGAGGTGCTGCGCGGCTCGGTGCAGTCGATCTCGCGCGCCGCCTTCTCGCGCACGGCGGCCGAACGCGACGCCGCCACGCTGCTCGACATCTACCGCCGCTCCGGACGCTACGGCGCGACGGTCGAGCCCGTGGTGATCGACCGCGGCGAGGGCCGCGTCGATCTCGTGTTCGAGATCGACGAGGGCCCGGTCACCGGCATCCGCTCCATCGACTTCATCGGCAACGTGGCGTTCTCCGACCGGCGCCTGCGCCGGGCCATCGAGACGCGAGAGAGCGGCGTCCTCTCCGCCATCTTCGGCTCCGGCACCTACGACCCCGACCGCCTCGAGTTCGACCGCGAGCTGCTGCGCCGGTTCTATCTCGACCGCGGCTACGCCGACTTCGAGGTGCTCTCGGCCACGGCCGAGCTGACCGCGGACCGCGAGGACTTCGTCGTCGCCTTCACCATGGAGGAGGGCGACCTCTACACCTTCGGGCCGATCGACATCCAGAGCGGCCTGCCGGACCTCGACCTCGAGGCGCTGCGCGAAGCCTTCCAGATGCAGGAAGGGCAGACCTACTCGGCCTCCGACGTGGACGCGACCATCGAGGAGCTGATCTTCCTCGTCGGCCAGCAGGGCTACGCCTTCGTCGACATCCGCCCCCGCGCCGTCCGCGACGACGAGGCCGACACCGTCGGCGTCGTCTTCGAGATCGCCGAGGGCCCGCGCGTCTACATCGAGCGCATCGAGATCGAGGGCAACACCCGCACCGTCGACCGCGTGCTGCGCCGCCAGTTCCGCGTGGCCGAGGGCGACGCCTTCAACGCGCGGGAGATCCAGGCCGCCCGCGGGCGCCTGCGCGCCCTCGGCTTCTTCGACCGCGTCGACGTCGCGACCGAGCGCGGCAGCGCCGACGACCGCGCCGTGGTCAACGTCGAGGTGCAGGAGCGGCTGACCGGCGCGCTGCAGGTCGGCGTCGGCTTCTCCTCGGCCGACGGCCCGGTCGGCGACGTCACCATCTCGGAGCGCAACTTCCTCGGCCGCGGCCAGTTCCTCTCGGCCCGCGTCAACGTCACCGGCGACCAGCAGGCCTTCCAGTTCCAGTTCGAGGAGCCCGCCCTTCTCGACCGCGACCTCGCCGCCGGCTTCTCGATCGGCTACGTCCGGCTCGACCGGTCCGACGAGAGCTCCTTCGAGGAGACCAACGCCGGCTTCCGCCCCTATGTCGGCTTCCCCATCGCGCCCGATCAGCGGCTCGAGCTGCGCTATCGGCTTTCCGCGGACGAGATCCGCGACGTCACCCGCGACGCCTCGCCCGCCATACGCGACGACGAGGGCACCGCCGTCACCTCGGGGCCCGGCCTGACCTGGTCCTGGGACCGGCGCAACGACCCGATCGAGCCGACCACCGGCTTCCTGGTCGAGCTGGAGCAGGACTTCGCCGGCGTCGGCGGCGACACCGCCTACACGCGCAGCGTCGGCCGGGTGAAGGGCTGGCAGGGTCTGCTCGAGGACGCCGTGATCGCCTCGCTGGAGTTCGAGGCCGGCGCCGTGTTCGGCCTCGGCGACGACCTGCGCGTGACGGACCGCTTCTTCCTCGGCGGCGACGAGTTCCGCGGCTTCGCCCGCGACGGCATCGGCCCGCGCGACGATTCCACCATCACCGTCCCGCAGGTGGACGAGGACGGGGACGTCGATCCGACGTTGCCCCGGGTGAGCGTGGTGCGCGACGACGCGCTCGGCGGAAACTACTACGCCGTCGCCCGCGCCGACGTCAGCTTCCCGCTCGGACTGCCGGAGGAGCTCGGCGTCTACGGCGGCCTCTTCGCCGACGTCGGCACGCTATGGGGCCTCGACGAAACCACCTACCAGGACTTCCCTAGTCGCGCGAACCCCACCGTGACCGTGGACGACTCGGCCAAGCTGCGCGCCTCGATCGGCGCCTCGCTCTTCATCGACAGCCCCTTCGGCCCGCTGCGCTTCAACTTCGCCTATCCGGTGGAGGCCGAGGAGAGCGACGATCGGGAGTTCTTCCGCTTCACCGTGGGCACCCGGTTCTGAGCGTGCGCGCCCGGCTGTTCGCCGTCGCCGCGCTCGTCGCGCTCGGCCCCGGCGCCGCCGCGGCGCAGCAGGGCGGCGCCGGGGCGTCCGGCGCCGGGCCGGCCGCGCCCGGCCTGATCGTCGTCAACAGCGCCGCGGTGGTCGAGGCCTCCGAGGCCGCGCGCGCCCTCGCCGAGACCGAGCGCGAGATCCGCGAGCGCGTCTCGGCCCTCAACGAACGCGTCAAGGCCGAGCTCGAGGCCGAGGAGCGCGAGCTCGTGCGCCTGCGCGAGGAGCTGCCGGCGGAGGCCTTCGAGGAGCGCACCCGCGAGTTCGACCGCCGCGTGCGGGCCGAGCGGCGCCGCGCGCAGGAACGCGGCGCCCTCCTGCTGCGCTTCGTGCAGGACGCCCGCGCCGCCCTCGCCTCCGCCGTGCCGCGCGTGCTCGAGGGGCTTCGGCGCGAGACCGGGGCGGCGATGATCGTCGACGCCGGCGCGGTGCTCGCCGTCCACCCCTCCCTCGACCGCACCGAGGCCGCGATCGCCGCCTACGACCGCGCCATGGGCGAGGTCCGCTTCGACCCGCCGGCCGCCCTGCTGAGCGAGTGACCCCACGCCCCCGGCCGACTTGACCTCCGGTGAGCGGCCTGCAATTGGGGAAGCGATCCTCCCCGAACAGGCCCGCCATGACAGAGAGCACCCCTCCCTCCGCCGCCCCCGCCGAAGCCCCGGAGACCGCGGAGGCGCCCGGCCACGCCGATCTGGCGCGGATCCTGCGGATGATCCCGCACCGCTATCCCTTCCTGCTCGTCGACGAGGTGCGCGACATCCGCAAGGGCGTCTCGGCGGTGGGCATCAAGAACGTCACGGCGAACGAGCCGCACTTCCAGGGCCACTTTCCGGGCGAGCCGATCATGCCCGGCGTCCTCATCGTGGAGGCGCTGGCCCAGACCGCCGCCGTGCTCGTCGTCGACACCCTCGGCATGGAGGGCGAGGACCTGCTCGTCTACTTCATGACCCTCGACAAGGGCCGCTTCCGCCACCGGGTGGTGCCGGGCGACCGGCTGGAGCTGCACGCGCGCATCCTGCGCGGACACGGCCGGATCTGGAAGTTCCAGGGCGAGGCGAAGGTCGACGGCCGCGTCGCGGCCGAGGCGGAGTACTCCGCGATGATCGTGATGCCCGACCACAAGTCGCGCCGGGGCGGCTGAGCGTGGCGGAGGACGCCGCGCCGCGCATCCACCCCGCGGCCATCGTCGAGGATGGCGCGAGCCTCTCCCCCGGCGTCGTCGTCGGCCCCTGGTGCCATGTCGGCGCCCGCGTGACCCTCGGGCCGGGGGTGGAGCTCGTCTCCCACGTCGTCGTCGACGGCGTGACCGAGATCGGCGAGGGCAGCCGCGTCTGGCCCTTCGCCTGCCTCGGCGCGCGCCCGCAGGACCTGAAGTTCTCGGGCGAGGACACCCGGCTCGTCGTCGGCAAGCGCAACATGATCCGGGAATACGTCACCATGAACCCCGGCACCGCCGGCGGCCTCGGCGCCACGACGGTGGGCGACGACTGCCTGTTCATGGTGTCGAGCCATGTCGGCCACGACTGCGTCGTGGGGAACGGCGTGATCGTCGCCAACAACGCGCCCCTCGGCGGGCATGTCACCGTCGGCGACCGGGCCATCATCGGCGGCAACGCGGCCGTCCACCAGTTCTCCCGCATCGGCACGGGCGCCATCGTCGGCGGCCTGACCGGAGTCGAGCGCGACGTGATCCCCTACGGCTCGGCCGTCGGCGATCGCGCCCGCCTCGTCGGCCTCAACCTGGTCGGTCTCCGCCGCGCCAAGGTCCCGCGAGCGCGCATCCAGGCGCTCCGCGACGCCTACGAGACGCTGTTCGGCGCCGGCGAGGGCGGCCTCGCCGACCGCGCCCGCCGCGCGGCCGAGGCGCATCCCGACGAGCCGCTGGTTCGGACCGTCACCGACTTCGTGCTCGAGGGCTCCACCCGCCACTTCGTCACGCCCAAGGGGGAATGACGTGGCCGCCGCCGGGCAGGGGGCCCCGGCGCCGGAGGGCACGCTCGGTCTGGTCGCGGGCGGCGGCGCCCTGCCGCGCCTGATCGCCGAGGACCGACGCCGCCGCGGCCTCGAGACCTTCGTGGTGCGCTTCGAGGGGGTCGAGGCGCCTTGGGCCGACGCCTTCCCCCACGCCGACCTTGCCTTCGAGAAGCCCGGCCGGCTCTTCGCCGCGCTCCGCGCCGCCGGCTGCACCGAGGTCTGCTTCGCCGGCGCGATGAGCCGCCCGAGGCTCGACCCGCTCCGCTTCGATCTCAAGGCGCTCTCGCTGCTGGCCCGCGTCCCGGCGCTCCTGCGCCAGGGCGACGACGCCATGCTGCGCGGCTTCGCCGACATCCTCGCCGAGGAGGGCTTCCCCCTCGTGGCCCCGCACGAACAGCTCGAATCCCTCCTCGCCCCGGACGGCCGCCTCGCCGGCCCGGAGCCGGATCCCGCGCTCCGGGCCGACGCCGCCCGGGCCGCCGAGATCGCCGCCGCCCTCGGCGCGCTCGACGTCGGACAGGCGGCGGTGGTCGCCGACGGCCTCTGCCTCGGCGTCGAGGCGCTCGGCGGCACCGACGCGCTGCTCGCCGCCGTCGCCGCCCTGCCGCCCCGCGTCCGCCCGACGGCGCCCGGCGCCCTCTGGAAAGGCCCGAAACCGGGCCAGGACTGGCGCATGGACCTGCCCGCCATCGGCCCCGAGACGGTGCGCCGCGCGGCCGCGGCCGGCCTCGGCGGCATACGGCTCCACGCCCGCGGCGTGCTGATCCTCGGCCCCGAGGAGACCGCCGCGGCCGCGGAGACCGCCGGCCTCGCGCTCTGGGCCGAGCCGTGAGCGCCCCCCGCCCGGCCGTGGCGCCCGGCCTCCACCGGCAGCGCTCCCGCCCCGCCGGCGTCTCCCTCGCGGGAGACGCCGCGAGGTTGGGCCCGGCGCCGCCGTGGGGGTCCTTCGGACCCGTCACGGCGGCGCGGGCGCCAAGCGCGCCGCCGCCGCGCCCGGCGGCCGCTGCGCGCCGCCGTCCTCCCTCCGTGAGCCGCGACCCGTGAGCCGCCCGCTCCGCCTTCACCTGATCGCCGGCGAAGCCTCGGGCGACCGGCTCGGCGCGCCCCTGATCCGCGCCCTCCGCGCGCGGCGGGAGATCGAGGTGCACGGCGTCGGCGGCGAGATGATGCAGGCCGAGGGGCTCGCGCCTCTCTTCCCCGCCTCCGACCTCGCCGTGATGGGCCTGACCGAGGTGCTGCCGCGCCTCCCCCTCATCCTCCGGCGCCTCCGCGAGGCCGCCGCCGACGTCGCCGCCCGGCGTCCCGACGCGCTGATCACCATCGACAGCCCGTCCTTCTCGCTGCGCGTGGCCGCCCGGGCCCGGCGCGCCGACCCGGCGCTCCGCACCATCCACTACGTCGCTCCGTCGGTCTGGGCCTGGCGCCCCGGCCGCGCACGGGAGATGGCGCGCTACGTCGACCACGTCCTCGCGCTCCTTCCCTTCGAGCCGCCCTGGATGGAGGCGGCCGGCATGACCTGCGACTGCGTCGGCCACCCCGCCGCCGCCATGCCCCGACCGGCCCCGGAAGACGTCGCCGCCATCCGCGCCGCCCTCGGGGCCGAAGGCGGCCCGCTGCTCTGCGTCCTGCCCGGCTCGCGCCGCGGCGAGCTCGCGCGCCTCTCCCCCCGCTTCGGCGAGACGCTGCGTCGTCTCGCGGACCGCGTCCCGGGCCTCGTCACGGTCCTGCCCGCCGCCCCCGGCCTCGCCGACGCCGCGCGAGAGGCCGCGGCGGCCTGGGGCGTCGGCACGCAAGTGCTCGATCCGGCCGGGTCCGACCCCGCCGCCGCCGAAGCGCGCAAGTTCGCCGCCATGGCCGCCGCCGACGCCGCCCTCGCGGCCTCCGGCACCGTCAGTCTGGAACTGGCGGCCCTCGGCGCCCCCCATGTCTCCGCCTATGCGGTGGCGCCCCTCACCGCCCTGATCGTGCGCAACATCGTCAAGGTCCCGACGGCGAACCTGGTCAACCTGCTGACCCGCCCCGACGCGGTTCCCGAATTCCTGCAGGAGCGCTTCCGGCCAGCCGCCGCCGCCGACGCCCTCGCGCGCCTGATCGAGGACGCCGGCGCCCGCGCCGAGCAGCGCGCCGCCTTCGACGCCGCCATGGCCGCGCTCGGCCGCGGCGGCCCGCCGCCGTCCGAGCGCGCCGCCGACTCGATCCTCGCCGCAATCGCGCGCGGCTGAGCGGCGAGGGCTGGCCTTCGTCCGATTCACTCTATATTCATCTGATCATGGCGGCTCCGCCGCTGCGTAAAGCGTGCCCCTGGATCAGGACGAAGCGTTGCGTGAGTTCCGACACGCCGGTCTCCCGACCGGCCTCATCGCCCTCGCGGCGGCCCTCGGCCTCGCGGTCCCCGCGAAGGCCGTCACCATCGACGACGCCGCCGGGCTTTCGGCGGCCGCGGCGGCGGGCGAGCCCTTCGGCTCCGTGGTCCGTCTCGCCTTCGACGACGGCGTCTCGTCCGGCGTCTGCTCCGGCGCTCTGATCGCCGCCGGCGCCGTCCTCACCGCCGATCACTGCGTCGTCGGGTTCTCGGCGGCCGACGTCACGGTGGAGTTCCGCGCCGGCTCCGGCGCGCTCGAGGCGACGCGCGGCGTCGGCGCCGTCTTCGTCCTCGGCGACCTCTACGACGGAAGCAACCTGCTCGACGGCGGCGATCTCGCGGTGCTCGCGCTCGCCGATCCGGTGACGGACCGCGATCCCTTCGCGCTCGTCTCCGACCTGCCGTCGGGCGCGACCGCGCGCCTCGTCGGCTACGGGCGCCACGGCCTCGGCTCCACCGGCGCCGGACCGATCGACCTCGTGCGCCGCGCCGCCGACGCGACGGTGGACGCCTACGGGGCCGCGCCCGTTCCCTACGCCCCCGGCACGCCCGACATCGGCTCGCCCACGCGGCCGCAATTCTTCTCGGGCAGCGAGAACATCCTCTCGGCCGATTTCGACGACACGTCGGACGACGCCACGGGCGACGGCTCCAACACGCTCTGGCATGTCGGCAGTTCCGGCGCGACGCTGTCGCTCGAAGGTTCGGGCGCGCCGGGCGACAGCGGCGGTCCGCTGCTGATCCGCACCGGCCTCGCCTGGGCCATCGCCGGGGTGCTCTCCGGCGGCGCCGGCCTCTCGGGCGACCCGCTCGCCGGCTACGGCGGCGTCGCCTACTGGACCGGCGTGCGGAGCGTGGAGGCCACGGCCTTTCTCTCGAGTTTCGAGGGGGTGCGCTACGTCGCGACGGTTCCCGTTCCCGCGCCGGCCTGGCTTCTCCTCGCCGGGGCGGCCGCCCTCGCCGGCCTGCGCCGAAATCGCCCGGTTGACGGCGGCTGAAATCGGCTTTCATCCGAGGTTCCGCGATCCTTCTCCACCGTGATGCCGCTTGGGCGCCGCGCGGCGCCCGGCACGGGGGATGAGGAGGGCGTTCCATGAGCGAACATCACGGCATGGCCAAGGCGCTGCGCGAGCGCCAGCAGGCGCAGGCGTCGATCCACGACCGCACCTTCGGGCGGCTGTTCGAGCGAAACCCGATCAGGCTTCCGACGGATCTCGACCGGGCGCTTGACCTGCTGTCGGATCTCGCCGACGCGATGCGCGACGAGGCGTCGGCGACCGGGCCCGCCGACGCCGGGCAGACCTTCTTCGGGCAGTTCGTCGACCACGACGTGACGCTCGACGTGCAGTCGGCCCTCGGCAAGACCGCCGCCGCCGTGGATATCGAGAACCAGCGCACGCCGACCCTCGATCTCGACTGCGTTCTCGGCGGCGGGGCGGAGGCGAGCCCGCTGCTCTACTCCCATCACAGCCACGAGACGGCGCACTACCTGCTCACCGGCACGCACGCCAATCCGGACGACCTGGCGCGGAACCCGGAGGGCATCGCCTGCATCGGCGATCCGCGCAACGACGAGAACGCCTTCGTCGCCGCTGTGCAGAATCTGATGATCCGGTTCCACAACGTGCTGCTGCATCGCCTGCGTCACGACACCGACGGCATGAAGGCGGCCAAGCTGAAGGACGAATCCGACCACGTCGCCGCCGCCCGGCTGCTGCGCTGGCACTACCACTGGATCATCCTGCACGAATACCTGCCGGCCTTCGTCGACGACGAGGTGCTGGAGCGGGTGGTGCGCCGCATGGAGCGCGGCCGTCTGCCGAAGGGCATGCGCCCGCGCGACGCCTACATCCCGGCCGAGTTCTCCGTCGCCGCCTACCGCTTCGGTCACGGCACGGTGCGGAGCGAGTACGACATCGGGACCGAGACGGTGAAGCTCTTCGCCAACGACGGCTCGATGGACGGCCTGCCCGCATTCGGCCCCAAGACCAGGACCGTGGACCTCGCGAAGTTCTTCGGCACGCGCGCCGATCCGGACCGCGCCCAGAAGGCCCGTCCCGTCGGCCCGCGCATCGCGGCGGAGCTCTACGACCTGCCCTTCGTCGGCGGCGGCGAGGACGGCCCGCCGGCGATCAGCTTCGAGCGGGCGCGCAGCCTCGCCCACCGCAACCTGATCCGCGACCGCTTCGGCTTCGAACTCGCCTCCGGTCAGCAGGCCGCCGCGGAACTCGGCTTCACGCCGCTCGACCGGGACGAGCCCACCCGCCGCGCCGGCTTGGACAAGATCCCCCTCTGGTACTACTGCCTGCAGGAGGGCGACCACTACGGCGGCAAGCTGGGCGAGACCGGGGGCACCATCGTCGCCGGGGTGATCTGCCGGCTGCTGCGCGACGACCCGCGCTCGCTCTGGCACGCCGACGGCTTCGCGCCGCTGTTCGCCCGCCACGGCGCCTTCGGCATGGGCGACGTGGTCGATCTGGTGAACGAGGCCTGGGGCGAGATCCCCTTCGGCGAGGTGTTGCGGAGCCCGCGCTCCACCGATTTCGCGTCCCTCTCCTGAAACGGCGACGGCGGCGTCCCCGACCGGCGCGCCGCCGCCACGGATTGTTCATGATGCCGCCCGCGCCCGACTTTCGTCGAGCGCGGGCCGGCGTCACATCCGATCCGCAGGGGACGCGGGTCCGGTCCGAGCCGCGAAGGGCGGGAACAATGCCCGAACGCCGCCCTCAGCGGTCGTCGACCGGCCGCCAGTCCCGATGCGTCGGCCCGGTGTAGAGCTGACGCGGCCGGCCGATGCGGCCCTGCTCCTCCATCATCTCCTTCCACTGCGCGATCCAGCCGACGGTGCGCGACAGCGCGAAGATCGGGGTGAACATCGAGGTGGGGAAGCCGATGGCGTCGAGAATGATGCCCGAATAGAAGTCAACGTTCGGATATAGCTTCTTGTCGACGAAGAAATCGTCTTCGAGCGCGATGCGCTCCAGTTCCTTCGCCACCTGCAGAGTCGGGTTGTTCTCGATTCCCAGAAGGCCCAGCACTTCGTCCGCGCTCTCCTTCATCACCTTCGCCCGGGGATCGAAGTTCTTGTAGACCCGATGACCGAAGCCCATCAGTCGGAACGGATCGTCCTTGTCCTTGGCGCGCGCGATGTATTCCGGAATCCGGTCGACCGTCCCGATCTCCCGCAGCATCTCCAGGCAGGCTTGGTTGGCGCCGCCATGCGCCGGACCCCAGAGGCAGGCGACGCCCGCCGCGATGCAGGCGAAAGGGTTGGCCTGAGACGAACCGGCGAGCCGCACCGTGGAGGTCGAGGCGTTCTGCTCGTGATCCGCGTGAAGCGTGAAGATCCGGTCCATGGCCTTGGCCAGGATCGGATCGACGACGTAGGGTTCGGCCGGAACCGCAAAGCACATGTGAAGAAAGTTGGCTGCGTAGTCGAGGTCGTTCCGCGGATAGACGAAGGGCTGACCCACCGAATACTTGTAGGCCCAGGCGCAGATCGTCGGCAGTTTCGCGATCAGCCGGATCGTCGCCACTTCGCGCTGCCAGGCGTCGTGGATGTCGGTGCTGTCATGGTAGAACGCCGACATCGCGCCGACGACGCCGCAGACCACGGCCATGGGGTGCGCGTCGCGCCGGAAGCCGCGGAAGAAGTTCTGCATCTGTTCGTGCAGCATGGTGTGACGCGTCACGCGCGTCTCGAAGTCCTCGAGCTCGGCCTTGTCGGGCAGATTGCCGTAGAGCAGAAGGTAGCAGACCTCGAGATAGTGGGACTTCTCGGCCAGCTGGTCGATCGGATAACCCCGATAAAGAAGCTCGCCCTTCTCGCCGTCGATGAACGTGATCGCGCTCTCGCAGGCGCCGGTCGAGGTGTATCCGGGATCGAAGGTGAAGGCGCCGCTCTTGGCGTAGAGCTTGCCGATGTCGATCACCGACGGGCCCAGCGTGCCGTCGTAGACCGGCAGTTCGAGGGTCTTGCCGTCGAAGGTCAGGGTCGCGGTGCGGCCGGAGTCCTTGGGCATGGGGCGTCTCCCGTAGGGGCGGGCGCGTGCGACGCGCCGGGGGTGGGCGGCGGCTAGCCCGGCCGCAGCCGGACGCCGACCGGGGGCCGGCCGCGTCAGGCGGCCGCGTCTTCGAGGCGGGCGAGCGTCTCCTCCCGCCCCAAGGTGACCATGACGTCGAACACGCCGGGCGAGACGGCCCGACCGGTCAGCGCCGCCCGGAGCGGCTGCGCGACCTTGCCGAGCTTGAGGCCCTCGGCCTCGGCGAAGTCGCGGGCGGCGCCCTCCAGCGTCGCGGCGTCCCAGTCCGCCGTCTCGCGAAGCTTCGGCGTGAACCGGGTCAGCAGCTCCGGCGCCTCGCCGGAGAGCAGCTTCAGCGCTTTCTCGTCGGGCTCCAGCGGCCGGTCCGCCAGAAGATAGTATGCCATATCAATAAGCTCCACGACGGTCTTCGCGCGCTCTTTCAATCCAGGCATCGCCTGCGCGAGCCGCGCGAGCCGCGTCGCGTCCGGTTTCGGCTCGCCCCGCGCCTCCAGCACGTCGAGGCAGGCCTCGACCAGCCGCGCGTCTTCGCTCGCCCGGATGTGCATCCCGTTGAGATGCGCGAGCTTGGCGAAGTCGAACCGCGCGGCGGCCTTGTTGATGCCGGAAAGCTCGAACCAGGCTTGCGCCTGCGCGTCGGTGAAGAACTCCTCGTCGCCGTGAGCCCAGCCGAGCCGCGCGAGATAGTTGCGGAGCGCCTCGGGCAGGTAGCCGTCGCGGCGATAGGCGTCGATCCCGACCGCCCCGTGACGCTTCGACATCTTCGCCCCGTCCGGCCCGTGGATCAGCGGGATGTGCGCGAAGACCGGCGTCTCCCAGCCCAAGCCGCGATAGATCAGCGTCTGCCGCGCGGCGTTCGTCAGGTGGTCGTCGCCGCGGAT
>DATFKM010000162.1:0-2585 GCA_035268645.1 Paracoccaceae bacterium
ATCGGCGCCACGAGCACCGAGACCGCCGCGAGGCGGAGCGGGATCTCCGCGGCTCGCAGCAACAAGGCCGGACCGATGCTCGGGTTGCGGAATCCGAAGATCCCGCCGCTCCGGTCGAGAAGAGGAGCCATCAGGAAGAGAGCGCCGGAGACGGTCACGAGGAGGGCCATGCCTATGGCGCACCACTTGAACGCCGAGATGGCGCCGCCGGTCATGATGGCGGCGGTCGCGTTCGCCGGCGCACCGTCGCCGGCCATCGCATCCCGCAGACCGCGGCCGAGATCGAGCCCGTCGCGGTAGCGGCGCTCGCGATCCGTCTCGGTTTCGGCCATCGACTGTCACCTTGACGATTTCTCCAGCGTGCCAGATCAATTCGATGATGCGGGTCGAGCATTCCACGAGATCGGCTTGGTGAAGACCGGGCTTTCGGCGTTCCTGATAGTGAAGAACGAGGCCGAGCGGCTGCCGCGGACGCTGGCCGCGCTCGAGGGGCTGACCGATCAGGTGGTCGTGGTCGACTCGGGCTCCTCCGACGCGACGGTCGAGATCGCGCGGGCGGCGGGGGCGGAGGTGCATCGCCGCGACTGGGAGGGCTACGGTCCGCAGAAGCGCTTCGCGGAGGAGCTCTGCCGGCACGACTGGCGGCTGAACGTGGATGCCGACGAGGTGGTGACCGAGGCGCTGGCCGGCGAGATCCGGTCGTTGCTGGCGGGCGGTCCGCCACCGGCGGCGTATCGGGTGCGCATCCTCAACGTCTATCCGGGGGACGACCGGCCGCGGGCGTTCGCGGCGGATTACGACGTGGTGCGGCTCTGGCATCGCGAGGCGGGGCGGTATCGCGACCATCCGCTGTTCGACCGGGTGGAGACCTCCGGCCCGGTGAGGCGGCTGAGGGCGCCGATCCATCACTTTCCCTTCCCGAGCTGGAGCGCGCTGGTCGCCAAGGAGAACGCCTACACCGACTTCCAGGCGGAGGCGGCGCGGCGACGCCCGCGCTGGCTGCTGCGGCTAAGGCTCGTCACCGAGGGGCCGGTCGTGTTCCTGAAGAGCTGGCTGCTGCGTCGGCACGTGTTCGGCGGCTGGAAGGGCTTCGCCTTCGCGGGCGTGATCGCCTTCGCGCGCTGGCTGAGGATCGTGAAGCTGCTGGCGCGGGAGGAGACGGCGCGGGGGCGGGACGACGGTCGATCGCGGCCGGGTCCCGGGCGTGAATGAAGGCGGCGCGCCTGCGGCGGCGCGGGATTCGTCCGTGAGGACGCGATGAGCGGGATCGGGACGACGGTCGAGCCGAACGAGGCGTTCGACGCGGCGGTGGACCGGGTGACGGCGGCGCTGGCGGCGGAGGGGGTCGGGGTCGTCTCCCGCCTCGATCTCGACGCCACGTTCAACGCGAAGCCGGGCGTCGACTTCCGGCGCTGCGCGATTCTCGGCGGCTGCAATCCGAAGCTGGCGCACGACGCGGTCTCGGCCCGGCCGGAGGTGGGGCTGCCGCCGCCCTGCGACGTGACGGTCGAGGAGACCGAGGCCGGGACGCGGCTCGGGATCGTGGACGCGGACGCGACGCCGGGGGTCGGCGGCCTCGGCGAGGCGCCGGAGATCGCGTCGCTGGCGGAGGACGCGCGCGGGCGGCTCGGACGGGTGGCGGCGGCGCTGGGGGCCTGACGGCGGCGCGCGCCTCAGGGCAGGCGGTGACGCAGCACGCTCCAGGCGGCGACGGCGAGGGCGAAGCCGGGGATCGCGGTCAGGATCCACCCGTCGAGCCAGAGGCAGGCGGCGATCAGCCCGAGAAAGCCGAGGCTGGAGACGAGGCCCTGGTTCAGCCGCTCGATCCCCGTGGCGACGAGGCCGAGGAAGAGCGCGGCCGCGGCCGCGCCGAGGAGGAGGCCTGTGAGGGCGTCGATCAGCATGGCGCGGGGGTGTGGCGCCCTTCGCGCGGGTTGCCAAGGGCCGCCGCGCATGGCGAGGTGACGCCCGGTCCGGCGCGCAAGACGCCGCAGGCAGGGGAGGACGCGCGATGGACGAGCTGAAAGGGGTGATCGCACCCTTCACCACGCCCTTCGACGAGGACGACGCCATCGATTTCGCGGCGGTCGGCGCGCAGGTCGACTGGCTGATCGGGGCGGGGGTCGACGGGCTCGCGGCGGGCGGCTCGACGGGCGAGGGGCATGCGCTGGACCGCGAGGAGCATCTGACGCTGCTCGAGGAGACGGTGGACGCCGTCGACGGGCGCGTGCCGGTGGTGGCGGGGATCGTCTCCAACTCCACGCGCGAGACGGCGGCGCGGGGGGAGCTGGTGGCGGGCCTCGGCGTCGCGGCGCTGCAGATCACGCCGCCGCACTACCTGTTCCGCCCCGACGACGACGCGATGGTGCGCCACTTCGAGGAGGTGCACGCCGCGGCCGGACTGCCGATCCTGATCTACAACGTGGTGCCGTGGTGCTATCTTTCGCCGGACCTTCTGCTGCGCATCATGGAGGAGGTTCCGGGCGTCGTCGGCGTCAAGCAGAGCGCCGGGGACATGAAGCTCTTCGCCGACCTGATGCGCCGGGCGGATCCGCGCAACCTGATCTTCTCGGCGGTCGACGCGC
>DATFKM010000163.1:0-4541 GCA_035268645.1 Paracoccaceae bacterium
CCGGCCCGGGTGCGGACGCGCCGGCGGCGAGCGTGGCGGTCCGGTCGGGCCGGGCGCGGGCGCGTCCCTCCGCCCTCAGTCCAGTTCCATCCGCTGCAACGCCCCTTGCGCCGCGTCGCCGATCGGGCCGTCCCGGTTCCGCGCCACGGCGCCGAGCAGGCGTTCCCGCGCCGCCGCCTCGCGCCCCAAGGCCGCCAGCGCCCGCCCCGCCAGCAGCCAGCCGCGCGCGTCGTCCTCCGCGGCGGCGACGGCGGCCTCGGCGTCGTCCAGCGCCGCGGCCGCCTCGCCGCGCTCCAGCCGCAGGCGACCGCGCAGCAGGCGCGCCCCGGTCAGGCGCGGCGCCGCCGCGACCGCCTGGTTGAGATCCGCCAGCGCCGCCTCGGTCCCGCCCAGCGCCGCCTCCGCCTCGGCCCGGCGGGTCAGCAGCCGCGGGGAGCCGGGATCGAGCGTCAGCCCCGCCTCGGCCGCCGCCCGCGCCGGCTCGGCCCGCCCGGCCCGCAGCAACCAGCCGGAGGCGATCTCGAGCAGGCCCGCACGCCGTCGCGGGTCGTAGCCGTAGGCGGCGCCCCGCGCCGCCAGCCGCTCCAGCACCGCCGCGCCCGCCGCCGGGGCGCCCGTCGCCTCCAGCGCCAGCGCCTCGCAGACCCGCGCCTCGCCGCCGCCACCCGAGGCCGCCCAGTCGCGCGCCGCCTCCACCGCGACAGCCGGATCGCGCTCCGCCAGCGCCGCGCAGGTCGCGGCGTCCATGCCCTGCGCCGCCGCCGGTCCGGCGGCCAGCGCAAGCGACACCGCCGTCACCGCTCGCCAGGCGCCCGCCCGGCGCCCTAGGCTCCGTTTCGTCATCGGAAAGGATCTCCCATGCCCACGCTCCTCAGCTTCGGCCACGGCTACTCCGCCCGCCGCCTAGGCCGCGACCTGATCGCCGAGGGCTGGCGCGTGATCGGCACCACCCGCTCCGAGGAGACGGCCGCCGAACTCCGCGCCGAAGGGGTCGAGCCCGCGTCCTTCCCCCCGCCGATCGAGATGCTGGACGAGGCCGACCATCTGCTCACCTCCGTCCCCCCCGGCGAGGACGGCGATCCGGTGCTCGCCGCCCTCGGCGCCGAGATCGTCCGCCGCCGCTTCGCCTGGATCGGCGTTCTCTCCACCACCGGCGTCTACGGCGACTGGAACGGCGCCTGGGTGGACGAGGACGCGCCGCGCCGCGGAACCTCCCGTCGCGCCCTCGCCCGCATCGCGGCCGAGGACGCCTGGCTCTCGCTCTCCTCGCCCCTGCGCCCGGTGCAGGTCTTCCGCCTCGCCGGCATCTACGGGCCCGGCCGGGGCCCCTTCGCCAAGGTCCGAAACGGGACCGCCCGGCGCATTCTGAAGGAAGGGCAGGTGTTCAGCCGCATCCACGTCGACGACATCGCCCTCGCGCTCCGCGCCTCCATCGCCCGGCCGGACCCCGGGCGCGTCTACAACGTCAACGACGATCTGCCCGCCCCGCCCGAGGACGTGCTGGAGGGCGCCGCGAAGCTCCTCGGCCTGCCCCCGCCCCCCGCAGTCCGCTTCGAGGACGCCGATATGAGCCCAATGGCCCGCAGCTTCTACGCCGACTGCAAGCGCACCGCCAACCGGCGCCTGCGCGAGGAGCTCGGCGTCGCCCTCCGCCATCCGACCTGGCGCGAGGGCCTCGCCGCGATCCTCGCCGAAGAGGGCTGAGGCGCGGGGATCGCGGACGGCCCCTCGCGCCTGCGGCGCATCGGCCCCGCCCTGATCCCCCCGGCCGCTCACTCGGCCAGCGTCACGCGCGCCGCGCCCGCCGTCAGCGGCCCCTTGGCCCGGTCGAAGCGCAGATGCGCCAGCCCCTCGCCGCCCGCGACGGTGTAGAGCGTGCCGGCGGCCTTGCCCTCGGCGGTCTCCAAGGCCGTCCCGGGCTCGGCCTCGCCCTCGACGCGCACCCGCACGAGGCCCTTCCTCAGCTCCGACTTGTGCTTCATGCGCGCCACGATCTCCTGGCCTACGAAGCAGCCCTTGCGGAAGTCGACGCCGTTCAGCCGCTCGAACCCGGCCTCGAGGACGTAGGTGTCGGGCGTCAGCTCCACCCCCGCCTCGGGCACGCCGAAGGCGACCCGCCGCGCGTCCCATTCGGCGGCCTCCGCCGCCTCCGCCCCGACGGCCGCCAAGGGCGCCTCGCCGTAGAGACGCCAGCCCAGCCCCTCGGCCCGCGGATCCTCCACCGCGCGCACGCCCTCGGGCCAGGCCTCCGGCGCCTCGCCCCAGACGACGGCGACGGAGAGCCCCGCATCCTCGATCGGGATCTTCCGCCGCAGCCGATAGAGGGCCAGCCGCTGCGCCAGCCCCTGCGCCTGCTCCGCCGCGGCGTCGACCAGCATGCCCTCGCCCGCGGCGTCCTCCAGCACGAAGAAGTCCGCCAGGTACTTGCCCTGCGGCGTCAGCAGCGCCGCGTAGACCGCCCGGTCGCCCGTCGCCGGGCCCACGTCGTTGGTCACGAGATCCTGCAGGAACTCCCGCGCCTCCGGCCCGCCGAGCCGGATGACCCGGCGCCCCGCCTCGATGCCTCGCAGCATGTCCGTCTCCTTCGGTCGCGTGTCTTCGACCATATAGGCGTCGCGCCGGCCCGCCGCCTCCGCTAGAACCCCGCGCGGACGAAAGACGGGAGCGCGCGCCATGACCTTCGACCTGATCCTCCGCGGCGGCACGGTCGTCAACCAGGACGGAACCGGCCTCGCCGACCTCGCCGTGAAGGACGGCAAGGTCGCCCGCATCGGCGACCTCTCCGGCCAGGACGCGGCCGAGGTCGTGGACTGCACCGGCCTGCACCTCCTCCCCGGAGTGGTCGACAGCCAGGTGCATTTCCGCGAGCCCGGCGCCGAGTGGAAGGAGGACCTCGAGGCCGGCGCCCGCGCCGCCGCGATGGGCGGCGTGACGGCGGTGTTCGAGATGCCGAACACCAACCCCCTCACCACGACGCCCCATGCCTTCGCCGACAAGATGGCCCGCGCCCGCGGCCGCATGGACGTCGACTTCGCCTTCTGGTTCGGCGCCACGCCCGAGAACGCCGAGGCGCTGGCCGAGGCCGAGCGCCTCGACGGCTGCGCCGGCATCAAGATGTTCATGGGGTCCAGCACCGGTGACCTCCTCGTCTCGGAGGACGAGGCCGTCGCCCGCGTCCTCGCCCACGGCCGCCGCCGCGTCGCCGTGCATTCCGAGGAGGAGCCGCGCCTGCGCGAACGCGCGCATCTGCGGGTCGAGGGCGACCCCGCCTCCCACCCCGTCTGGCGCGACCCGACGGCGGCGCTGATGTGCACCGAACGCCTGATCCGCCTGGCCCGCGAAGCCGGCCGCCGCGTCCACATCCTGCACATCTCGACGGCCGACGAACTCCCGATCCTCGCCGCCAACAAGGACCTCATCACCTGCGAGGCGACGCCGCATCACCTCACCTTCAGCGCCGACGACTACGCGACCCTCGGCACGCTGATCCAGATGAACCCGCCGGTGCGCGACGCCTCCCACCGCGACGCCATCTTCGAGGCGCTGCGCCAGGGCGTGATCGACGTCCTCGGCTCGGACCACGCGCCGCACACGGCGACGGAGAAGGCGCAGACCTATCCGGACACGCCCTCCGGCATGCCCGGCGTGCAGACGCTGGTGCCGGTGATGCTGGACCACGTCGCCAGGGGCCGGCTGACGCTGGAGCGCTTCGTCGACCTGACCTCGCACGGCCCGCTGCGCCTGTTCGGCATGGCCGGCAAGGGCCGCCTCGCGGTCGGCTACGACGCCGACGTGACGGTGGCGGACCTCTCCGCGCGCCGCACGATCGAGGATTCGTGGATCGTCTCGAAATGCGGCTGGACGCCCTATGCGGGGCGCGAGGTCCAGGGCTGGCCGAAGGGCACGATCGTCCGCGGCCGCCGCGTGATGTGGGAGGACGAGCTCCTGCTGAAGGGCGGCGGCGCCCCGGTCCGCTTCCAGGAGGGCTTCGGGGCATGAGCCCCGCCCCCGAGCGCCGCGCGGGGGGATCGACCCCCCGCGCGCCGCGCGCCCCCTTCGGCCCCGCGCCCCGCCCCGGCGCGGTCCGCGCCGTCGCGCCCGGCCGGCCGGGCGGGATCGCCCGTCCCGAGGCCCCGCGCGCCGAAGCCCCCCACGCCGCGGAGGCGCCGTGAGCGCCCGCGGCCCCGACGACGACGCCCCCGGCGGCGGCTCCGGCCCCGCCGCGCCGCCCGCCTACGCGCCCGGCGCGCGCGTCCCCGTCGCCGGCCCCGCCACCCACCTCGCCGCCACGCCCTCGCCGAAGGCCCGCGCCTCGCTCGCCTTCGTCGCGCTGCTCGCGGCGCTCGGCGCCATCAACGCCTTCGCCACCGACATCGTGATCCCCGTCCTCGGCGACATCGCCGCCGATCTCGACCTCGAAGCGGCGAACCGCCGGCAATGGATCGTCTACGCCGTGTTCCTCGGCATGGCGGTCTCCCAGCTCCTGATCGGCCCGATCTCCGACCGCCACGGCCGGCGCAAGGCGACCTTCCTCGGCATGG
>DATFKM010000164.1:0-3147 GCA_035268645.1 Paracoccaceae bacterium
CGCCTCGGCGGCGGTGGCGCGGGCGGCGTCGGCCTCGTGCGCGGCGGCGGCGAGCGCATCGCCGGCGCGGGCGCGCCGGACGGCGTCGGCGCTGCGCCAGCGGGCGATCGCGGCTTCGCGGATCGGATCGAAGCCGGGCGGGGCGGGGTGCGCGGCCTCGGCCTCGGCGCGGGCGGCGATCTCTCCTGCGGCGTCCGCGGCGGCGTCCTCCGCCCGCCGGCGCTCGGCCAGGTCGGCGAGGCGGGCGAGTTCGGCGAGGCGGGCGAGCCGGGCGAGACGCCGGAGCGCGGCGGGATCGCGGCTCATCGGCGGGGGCGGCGCAGGGCCGGGACCGCGGCGGCGCGGCGACGGCGGAGCCCCGCGACGGCGGGCGTGCGTTTCGGCTTCGGCGCGCAGGCCGGTCGGCGGCGCGGGGCGGGCGGGCGTCTCATCGCGGTCCTCCGGGCGGGCGGCCGCGTTCCCGGGCGATGGCGCGCATGCGCTCGGCCCAGCGGATCGCGGCGGCGACGGGTTCGTAGTGTTCGCGCCGGATCTCCTCGCCGATCTCCACGGTGGCGTGGAGGGCGCGGGCGGCGGGCGGGTCGCGGTGGACGGGCACGCCCGCCTCCTCGGCGGCCTCGCGGATGGCGCGGGCGATCTCGTCCACGCCCTTGGCGACGCAGACGGGGGCCGAGCCCGGCGCGCGCGACCATTTCAGCGCCACGGCGTAGTGCTCCGGGTTGACCAGCACGACGTCCGATTTCGGGACGTCGGCGATCATGCGGTTGGTGGCGATCGAGCGGGCGCGGCGCTGGCGCTCGCCCTTCATGTGCGGGTCGCCTTCGGACTTCTTGGTCTCCTCCTTGAGGTCCTGGCGGGTCATGCGCAGCCGCTTCATGTGGTCGAAGCGCTGCCAGACGAGGTCGATCCCGGCGACCGCGACGGCGACGGCGGCGACGAAGGGCAGGAGCGAGACGCCGATGACGACGATCTCGAGCGCCGCGGCGCGCGGCGGCAGGGCGAGGCTCGCGAGGATGCGATCGGTCTCCGCCATGAGGACGGCCGCGAGGACGCCGGCGACCGCGAACAGCTTCACCGTGGCCTTCGCGAACTCGACGAGGCCGGAGAGGCCGAACTTCTTCTTGGCGTTGGCCAGCGGCGAGACGCGGTCGAGCTTCGGCGCCAGCTTTTCGCCCGAGAGGGCGAAGGCCTGCTGCGCGACCCAGGCGGCGAGGGTGGCCGCGAACGGGACCAGCAGCAGCGGCAGCACCGGAGCGACGGCGTCGCGGGCGAGCGCCGCGGCGAGGTTCGGCCCGCCGGGGCCGAGCAGCCGGCCCTCGAGCCGGTCGACCTGGCCGAGCATGGCGGCGAGGGCTCCGCCCGAGGCCTCGACCACGCCGGGGCCGGCCACGAAGATCGCGGCGAGAAGGCCGAGATAGGCCGCCGCCGCGCCGGCGTCGGCGGAGCGGGGGACGTCGCCCTTGCGGCGCGCTTCGGCGATGCGCTCGGGTGTCGGGTCGTGCGACTTCTCTTCGCCGCCGGAGCCGGAGTCCTCGCCCCCAGACATCGTTCAGGGCGCCGCGAAGGGCGCGGCGAGCGCGCCGTCGAGCGCCGCGTTCCAGCGCGCGAGCATCGCCGGCGCGGCGGCCCAGAGCAGGAGCAGCGCGCCGGCGGTGATGGCGGGCGCGCCGACGAAGGCGACCATCAGCTGCGGCATGGCCCGGTTCATGGCGCCGAGCGCGAGATTGTAGGCCAGGGAGCCCGCGGCGAAGGGGGCGGCGAGGGCGACGGCGAGCCCGAGGGCGTCGTCGGCGCGGGCGACGGCCCAGGCCGCCGCGTCCGCGGCCGGCAGCGGCGCCCCGAGGGGGGCGACCTCATAGGAGGCGACGAGGGCGACGGCGGCCTTGACGTGCAGTCCGAGCGCGAGCGCGAGCGCGATGCCGGCGACGACGAGGATGGCGCCGATGGCGGGCATCGGGTCCGGCGTCACGTCGGCGCCGGCCATCTGGGCGACCGCGGTGGACTGCGCGGCGATGGCGCCGGCGAGCTGCAGCGCCATCACGAGGAGGCGGGCGGCGAGGCCGAGGACGATACCGGCCGCGGCCTCGGCGATCAGCACGCCGGCGAGGGCGACGGGGGGCGCGTCGGCCGCCTCGATCCGTGCGCCGACGCCCTCGGCCTCCGCCGCGACGGCGGGCCAGACCACGAGGGTGAAGGCGATCGCGGCGGCGAGCTTGATGCGCATCGGCAGGTTGCGCTCGCCGAAGCCGGGCAGCAGCGCGACGGCGGCGCCGACGCGGGTGAAGACGGCCATGAGGGCGAAGATCGGCGCCTCGCCGAAGCCGAGGATGTCGGAGAGCCGGCGCATCAGCTCGGTCAGCGCGGCGAGGGCGGCGTCCGGGTCGGCGATCAGCTCCTCCATGCGCGCCTCAGGCGGCGCCGAGGAGCGCCGGGCGGGACGCGCAGCCGATCTCCTCGAAGGAGAGCACGGGGTTGCGCACGCCCTTGGCGCTCAGCACCGTCGAGAGGAAGCGCCGCCGCCGCGCGGAGGTGACGACGGCGGGCCAGCGCCCGTCCGCCCCCGCCCGCGAGACCCTCTCGGAGACCGAGGCGGCGAGGCGGTCGAACTCGGAGGGCGGCAGCGCGACGTCGCCGTTGCCGTCGTCGTGCTCGGCGAAGATGCGCTCCCAGTCGGGGGAGAGCTGGACGAGGGGCAGGGCGCCGTCGGGCTCCTGCAGTTCGGCGACGATCTGGAAGCCGAGGCGGCGGCGCACGTGCTCGGCGATGGTCTCGACATCCTGCGAGTGGCCGCGCGCCTCGGCCACCGCCTCCAGGATCAGGGGTAGGTTGCGGATCGAGACACGCTCCTCGAGCAGAAGGCGCAGGACGGTCTGCAGGAGGTCGACCGGCACCTTCTCCGGCACGAACTCGTCGAGGATGCGGCGGTTGGCGGCGGCGCGGTCGGGGTCCGAGACCGCGACGAAGGAATCGAGCAGCTTGCGCAGCGCCCGGCGGGTGAAGAGCCGGCCGAAGCCGGTCTTCACCGTCTCCATGAGGTGGGTGGCGACGACCTCCGTCGGGGTGACCACGGGCAGGCCGAGCGCGCTCGCGTCCTCGGTCAGGTCGGGGTCGATCCAGCGCGCGGGGGCGCCGTAGACCGGCTCGGAG
>DATFKM010000165.1:0-13567 GCA_035268645.1 Paracoccaceae bacterium
CGCCTGCGCGTCCAGTTCCTCGTCCGGCGCGTAGCCCCAGAACTCCCGACGCACCCGCGCATGCAGCCACTCGGCCATCGCCTCGGCCAGCCGGTCGGCCAGCGACTGCACCAGGATCGCGTCGTAGTCGTTGTTCTCGGCCTTCAGCCGGTCCGCGATCTCGTGCACCTCGGGCCCCGAGGTGACAGCGAAGCCGCCCACCCAGTCCGGCGTGCCGATCGGCGCCACGAAATCCGCGAGGCACTGGTTCGGCCGGTCCCGCCCCTTCGACTTGGTGCCCTGCTGGCGCAGCATCGGCAGCGTCGCCGCGCGCCGCTTGCGCGTCTCGTCGGTCCAGACCACCACGTCGTCGCCGTCGGCGTTGGCCGGGAACAGGCCGAAGGCCGCGCGCGGGTTGAACCAGGCCTCGTCCGCGATGCGCTCCAGCATCGCCAGCGCCTTGCCGTGCAGTTCGCGCGCCGTCTCGCCCTTCTCCGGGTCGTCGAGGATCTGCGGATAGAGCCCCTTCATCTCCCAGGTCCAGAAGAACGGCGACCAGTCGATCCAGGGGAACAGCTCGCGCACCGGCACGTGCTCCAGCGCCTGACGTCCCGTCACGGCGGGCTTCGGCGGCACGTAGGAGTCCCAGTCGCCCCGGAAGCGGTTCTCGCGCGCCTCCCCGATCGGCAGCGTCGGGCGCTCCGAGGCGCGCGCGCCGGCGGCCTGCTGGGCGCCCTGCTCCTCCGCCACCTCGGCCAGATACTGGCTCTTGCGGTCCTTGGAGAGGAGGCGCGAGACCACGCCGACCGCCTTCGAGGCGTCGTCGACATGCACCACGCCGTGCGCGTATTCCGGCGCGATGCGGAGCGAGGTGTGCTTCTTCGAGGTCGTCGCGCCCCCGATCAGCAGCGGCAGGTCGAAGCCCTGCCGGGTCATCTCCGCCGCCACGTCGACCATGCGGTCGAGGCTCGGCGTGATCAGGCCGGAGAGCCCGACGATGTCGACCTTCTCCTCCTTGGCCTTGGCGAGGATGTCCTCGGTCGGCACCATCACGCCCATGTCGACGACGTCGTAGTTGTTGCACTGCAGCACGACGCCGACGATGTTCTTGCCGATGTCGTGCACGTCGCCCTTCACCGTCGCCAGCAGCACCTTGCCCTTGGCCGAGGTGTCGCCGGACCGGCGCTTCTCCTCCTCCATGTAGGGGATCAGATGCGCCACCGCGGTCTTCATCACGCGGGCGGACTTCACCACCTGCGGCAGGAACATCTTGCCCTCGCCGAACAGGTCGCCGACGACGTTCATGCCGTCCATCAGCGGCCCCTCGATGACCTCGAGCGGCTTGTCGGCCTTCTGCCGGGCCTCCTCGGTGTCCTCGACCACGAAATCCGCGATGCCGTGCACCAGCGCGTGGCGCAGCCGCTCCTCGACCGGCCCCTCGCGCCATTTCGGGTCGGCCGCCTTCTGCGCCTCGCCCGAGCCCTTGAACTCGTCGGCGATCGAGAGCAGCCGCTCCGTCGCGTCGGAGCGGCGGTTGAGCAGCACGTCCTCGACATGCTCGCGCAGCTTCTCCGGAATGTCGTCGTAGACCGTGATCTGCGCGGGGTTGAGGATGGCCATGTTCATCCCCGCCTTGATGGCGTGGTAGAGGAAGGCCGAGTGCATCGCCTCGCGCACCGGGTTGTTGCCCCGGAACGAGAACGAGACGTTGGAGAGCCCGCCCGAGACATGCGCGTGCGGCAGCGTCTCGCGGATCATCCGCGTCGCCTCGAAGAAGGCGACGGCGTAGTCGTCGTGCTCCTCGATGCCGGTCGCCACCGCGAATATGTTCGGATCGAAGATGATGTCCCAGGGCCGGAAGCCGGCCTTGTCGATCAGCAGGTGATAGGCCCGCTCGCAGATCGCGAACTTGCGCTCGGCGGTGTCGGCCTGGCCCTCCTCGTCGAAGGCCATCACCACCACCGCCGCGCCGAAGCGCCGGACGATGCGCGCCTGCTCGAGGAACGGCCCCTCGCCCTCCTTGAGCGAGATCGAGTTCACGACCGGGCGGCCCTGGACGCATTTCAGCCCCGCCTCGATCACCTCGAACTTGGAGCTGTCGACCATCACCGGCACGCGGCTGATGTCGGGCTCGGAGGCGATGAGGTTCAGATACGTCGTCATCGCCTCGACGCCGTCGAGCAGCCCCTCGTCCATGTTGACGTCGATGATCTGCGCCCCGTTGGCCACCTGGTCGCGCGCGACCTCGATCGCCGCGGGGTAGTCCCCGTTCATGATCAGCTTCTTGAAGCGCGCGGAGCCGGTGACGTTGGTCCGCTCGCCGATGTTGATGAAGGTGCCGGTGGTCATCAGGCCGCCTCCTCCTCGTCCGTCTCGTCCAGGGGCGGTCGCGGCGCGGCCTCGAACATCTCGAGCCCCGAGAGCCGGAGGCGCGCCGGCGCCTCGCGCCGCCCGCGCGGCGCCTTGCCCTCGACCGCCTCGGCGATGGCGCGGATGTGCTCCGGCGTCGTGCCGCAGCAGCCGCCCACCAGATCCACCAGCCCCTCCTCGGCCCAGGCGCCCAGATGCGCCGCGGTCTCCTCCGGCGTCTCGTCGTAGCCGCCCATCTCGTTGGGCAGGCCGGCGTTCGGATAGGCGCTGACCCGGCAGTCCGCGACCTCGGCCAGCGCCTTCAGATGCGGGCGCATCTCCTCGGCCCCGAGCGCGCAGTTGAGCCCGACCGAGAACGGCCGCGCATGGCTCATCGAGACCCAGAACGCCTCCGGCGTCTGCCCCGTCAGCGTGCGGCCCGAGCGGTCGGTGATGGTGCCCGAGATCATCACCGGCGGCACCTCGACGCCCCGGTCGCGCAGGCTGTCGATCGCGAACAGCGCCGCCTTGGCGTTCAGCGTGTCGAAGATCGTCTCGACGAGGATCAGATCGACGCCGCCCTCGATCAGGTGCCATGCCGCCTCGCCGTAGGCTTCGGCGAGCTGGTCGAAGGTCACCCGGCGCAGCCCCGGATCCTCGACGTCGGGCGAGAGGCTCGCCGTCTGATTGGTCGGACCGATCGCGCCCGCGACCCAGCGCGGCCGTTCGGGGGTCGAGGCCGCCTCGGCCGCCTCCCGGGCGATCCGCGCGCTCTCGCGGTTCAGCTCCGGCACGACGTCCTCCAGCCCGTAGTCCGCCTGGCTGATCCGCGTCGCGGAGAAGGTGTTGGTGCAGACGATGTCCGCCCCGGCCTCCAGGAACTCGTCGTGGATCTTCCGGATCAGGTCCGGGCGGGTCAGGCTCAGCAGCTCGTTGTCGCCCGAAAGGTCGCTCGGGTGGTCCTTGAAGCGGTCCCCGCGATAGTCGGCCTCCGTCGGCGTCGCGGCCTGGATCATGGTGCCCATGGCCCCGTCCAGCACCAGGATGCGGCGCGCGGCGTGCGCCTCGAGGTCTCGCCCCGGATCTCCGTCACGGCTCTCGGTCATTCGCGTCTCCTTCAGGCGGCGCGCGCCGGTGCGGCGCGCTCGCGCAGACCCAGCGCGCGGCAGATCGCGGCGCTCGGCTGGGCCTTGTTCAAGGTGTAGATGTGGAACTCGGTGATCCCCGCCTCGGCGAGGCGGCGGCACTGCTCCGTCGCCACCGCGGCGGCGACCATGTCCCGGGTCTCGGGATCGTCGTCCAGCCCGTCGAACATCGCCGCGAGCCAGCCTGGGATCGAGGCCCCGCAATTGTCCGAGAAGCGCTTGAGCCGGCCGAAATGGCTCACCGGCATGATGCCCGGCACGATCGGCGCGTCGATCCCGGCCGCCCGCGCCCGCTCGACGAAGCGCAGCACCACGTCGGTGTCGAACACGTACTGCGTGATCGCGGTCGTCGCCCCGGCGTCCAGCTTGCGCTTGAGGTTGTCGAGGTCGGACGCCTCGTTCAGCGCCTCGGGATGCACCTCGGGATAGGCGGCGACGGCGATGTCGAAGTCCGCCACCCGCTTCAGCCCCTCCACCAGGTCGGCGGCGAAGGCGTAGCCGTCCGGGCGCGGCTCGTAGCGCCCGCCCTCGGGGGAATCGCCGCGCAGCGCCACGATCTTGCGGATGCCCGCCTCCCAGAGCTCCTTCGCCTGGGCGTCGATCTCGGCGCGGCTCGCGCCGACGCAGGTCAGATGCTGCGCCACCTCGCGCCCGGTCCGCGCCAAGACCCGGTCCACCAGCGCCCGCGTCGGCTCGCGGGTGGAGCCGCCGGCCCCGTAGGTGATCGAATAGTAAAGCGGATCGAACCGGTCGAGCCGCGTCAGGGTCTCTTCGAGATTGGCCCGGCCCTTGTCGGTCTTCGGCGGAAAGAACTCGAAGGAGACGTCGATCTCCCGCTCCGGAGCCTTCCGCCCGGGGGCGTCGCCCATCGTGGTCATTGCGCAATCCTCGGTCTCGACGGGGCCTCGCCGCCCCGCCCGCTTTCGCCCGCCTACCTAGCGCGCCGGCCGGCGCTGTCCCGGCCGGCGCGCCGCCGATGCCTCAGGAGGGCTTGCGGAAGTGTTGAATCCCCCAGGCGAGATGGCCGGCGTCGGCGGCCTTCACCCAATTCTCGAGCCCCACGATCATCTTGTCGAGGTACTCGACCGACGCGCCGGTGTCGCGGAGCCTGTCGTAATTGGCGATCAGCTCCTCGCGCACCCGGTCGTAGTGGGTGCGCAGCTGCTCGGTCATCACCGCCTGCTCCACCACCTCGAAGCCGATCGCCTCCGCCGCCTCGCGGTAGAACCGGAACGAGCCGAGATCGGTGAGCTGCAACCGATCGTAGACCGGCTTCAGCGCGTCGCCCGCCACGTCGTCGGCCTGCATCGGATCGGTGAACACGAAATGCCCGCCGGGCTTCAGCACCCGGAACACCTCTCGCAGCACCTGCGGGCGCTGGTCCGAATGCAGGATCGCGTCCTGGCTCCAGACCACGTCGAAGCTGTCGTTCGGCTCCGGGATCGCCTCGAACACGCCGTGCACCACGCGGATCCGGTCGCCGAAGCCGCGGGTGCGGTTGCGGTGCCGGTTGGTGTCGTTCTGCACCTCGGAGATGTTGAGGCAGACGCCCGTCCCCGGCCGCTCCGACAGCACCTTGCGCATGGCGCCGCCGTAGCCCGCCCCGATGTCGAGCCACTTGGCGTCGGGCCCCCGATCCGGGATCCGCGCCGCCATCGCGTCGACCGTCGCATCGGAGGCCTCGCGGATCTCCCGGGTCTCGTCGTAGATCCCGACATGCAGGTCCTGCCCGCCCCAGACGGTCGAGTAGAAGGCGTCGGCGTCCTCGCTGTCGTAATAGTCCTCGGCCACGTCGCGCACGTCGGCCTCGCCCGGCTCGCGCGTGCCGTCGCCGCCCCAGCGGATGACGTGCAGGGTCGACTTCTCGGCGATGTGGATGAAGAAGTCGGGCTCGTCCTCGGCGTAGGTCTCCTGGAAGTCGCCATAGGTGCGGACCCGCGCGAAGCCGGCCTCGCTCAGAAGGCGCCGGACGTAGTTCTTGCGGATCGGGCACATGTTGAGCGTGTAGTCCGCGCCGTCCGGAAAGCTGTATTTCATCCGGCACAGCCCGTCGTCGAGGTATTCGGGCTCCGCCGTCACCTTCTCGCCGGCATAGTAATACTTGTGCTTGGTCGAGAAGCCGTGATCCAGCATCGCGTCGTAATTGCGCTGATCCAGGATCAGGATGCCGTCATGCTTGAGGGCGGCGTAGAACTCCGCCAGCGCCCGGCGCCGGTCCTGCTCCTCGTGCAGATGCGTGAAGCTGTTGCCGAGGCAGATGATCGCGTCGTACTTGCCGTTGATGTCGCGGTTCAGCCAGCGCCAGTCCGCCTGCACCGTCTTCATGATCAGCCCGCGCGCGGCGGCGTTGCCGAAGGCCTTGGCCAGCATCGCGGCCGAGCCGTCCGCCGAGGTCACGTTGAAGCCGGCCTCGGTCAGGCGCACCGAATGGAACCCCGTGCCGGTGGCGACGTCGAGCACGGTGTCCTTGCCGCGCGCGCGCAGCACGTCGATGAAGAACCGCCCCTCGGCCTCGGCGCGGGCGTCCCAGTCGATCAGCTCGTCCCACTTCTCGACGAAGCTCATCACGTATTCGCCGCGATAGAGGTCGGTGTCGCGGTCGGCGAGCGGATCCTCGCCATAGGCCTGGTCCGCCAGACGCAGTTCGGCGTTGGGCTGGTCGTTCGCCATGCGCTCGGTCTCCTGTCGATGATCCGGACCGGACGGCCCGGGAGCGCCCCCGACGAGGTCGTCGCGGTCGGATCGGCGGAGCGCGCGGGGGCGGGCGCAGACACGCCCCGGAAGGGGCGCGGCCGATCCGACAGCCCCGCGCCATGCGAGGGCGGCGGAGCGCGTGCGGTTCTTCATGGCGCGGCCACCGGCGTGTCCCGGTCCGCGACGACCGGACGGTGTCGCGTTCGCACCGTCCCAAGTCGGATTCCATCGGGCGGTCGCCCGCCAATGTGAGTGAAGGCTACTCGTAAAGGGCCGTGCGTCAACCGTCCGCAGCGCCGACCCGGCGCGGCAGGCTCCCGCCGCACCCCGTCATGCCTTTGAATTCATTCGGAAAGCGCCAGACCTTAAACTTTTCAACAATCCGTCGTCAGTGACCCGGGGCCCGATTCGCCCACAGGGCGAAGCGTCGCGATCGGCTGCACCACCGGCGCCTCGCCATCCCAGTCGAGCCGCGCCCGGATGCCGTAGACCGCCGCCAGACGCTCCGGCGTCAGCACCGCCCGCGGCGGCCCCTCCGCCGCCACGCGCCCGCCGTCCAGCAGCACCAGCCGCGTGCACCAGCGCGCCGCCAGCGCGAGATCGTGCAGCGAGGCGAGCACCCCCCGCCCCTCCGCCGCCAGCCCCGCGAAGGTCTCCATCAGCGACAGCTGATGCGCGGGGTCGAGCCCCGCCGTCGGCTCGTCCGCCACCAGCAGCGGCGCGTCCTGCGCCAGCGCCCGCGCGATCAGCGCGCGCGCGCGCTCCCCGCCCGAAAGCGCCGTCGCCGGCCGCGCCCGGAACGCCGTCAGATCCATCCGCGCCAGCGCCGCCGCCACCGCCGCCCGGTCCGCCGGCCCGGGCCCCCGCCCCGGCCGCAGCCAGGGCCCCCGCCCCAGCGCCACCAGCGCCTCGACCGAGAGCGCCCAGGCGATCTCCCGCTCCTGCGGCAGCCAGGCCGCGCGCCGCGCCCGCTCGACCGGCGAGAGCCGCCCCGCCGCCTCGCCGCCCAGCGTCCGCGCGCCCTCCGCCGGAATCAGCCCCAGCGCCGCGCGCATCAGGCTCGACTTGCCGGCCCCGTTCGGCCCGATCAGCCCGACGCACTCGCCGGGCCCCACGCGCAGGGTCGCGCCGTCCACCACCCGCCGCCGGCCGAGCGTCGCGCTCAGGCCCTGCACCGCCAGCAGGCTCACGCGAGCCCCCGGCGATGCCGCGCCACCAGCCACAGGAAGAACGGCGCCCCCACGATCGCCGTCAGCACGCCGAGCTTCAGGTCCTGCCCCGGCGCCAGCAGCCGCGCCGCCACGTCCGCCGCCAGCAGCACCGCCGCCCCGCCGAGCGCGGAGGCCGGGAGCAGCGCCGACGGCCGCGCCCCGACCAGCGGGCGCAGCAGATGCGGCGCCACCAGCCCCACGAACCCGATCGCCCCCGCCACCGCCGTCGCCGCCCCGACCGAGGCCGCCACGCCCCCCACCGCCAGCAGCCGCAGCCGCCCCAGCCGCACGCCGAGCGAGGCCGCCGCGTCCTCGCCCAGCGTCAGCGCGTCGAGGCCCCGCCCCAGCGTCGCCAGCATCGCCCAGCCGACGACCATGAACGGCAGCGCCAGCTGCACGTGCAGGAACGAACGGTCCGCCAGCGAACCCAGCATCCAGAACACGATCTCCAGCGCCGCGAAGGGATTGGGCGAGAGGTTCAGCGCCAGCGAGGTCAGCGCCCCGCAGAGGCTCGTCACCGCCACCCCCGCGAGGATCAGCGTCAACGCCCCGCCCCCCGCCGTCGGCGCGCCCCCCGCCAGCGCCAGCACCGCCAGCACCGCGAGGCCCGCCCCCGCCAGCGCCATCAGCGGCAGCGCCAGCGGAAACGCCGCCGAGAGCCCCGCATGGATCGCCAGCACCGCCCCGAGCGCGGCGCCCGAGGAGACGCCGATCAGCCCGGGCTCGGCCAGCGGATTGCGCAGATACCCCTGCAACGCCGCGCCCGAGAGCCCGAGCGTCGCGCCGACCGCGAGGCCGAGGATGGCCCGCGGCAGCCGGATCTCGCGCATCACCAGAACGGCCGCCTCGCCCTCCCCGGCGAGCAGCGCCGAAAGGCTCTCGCCGAGGGTCAGCCCCGCCGGTCCGGTCAGCAGCGACGCCGCGAACAGCGCCGCGACCGCCACGCCCAGCGCCGCGAGCGTCCGGCGGCCCCGCGCCGCCTCGCTCATCGCGCGGCCGCCAGCGCCGGCGCCCGCGCGTCCAGCAGCGCCTCCACCGCCAGCGTGACGAAGGGCGTGCCGCAGACCTGCCGCCGCTCCTCCACCGTCGCGCCGCCGAGCGCGGCGAGCCGCTCCAGCGCCGGATGCCGCGCCGTCTCGTAGGCCCGCCCGCGCCGGGTGTCGGCGAGGCTCCGCGTGCGGATCAGGAACGGCTCCAGCATCACCAGCGCCTCGAGCGGCAGCGGCGCGACGCCGCTCAGCCCCAGGTCCGCCGCCGCGTTCTCCAGCCGCGCCGCCGCCATCACGTCCGCCGCCAGCGTCCCCGCGCCGGAGGTGTAGCCGTTGGGATAATGATAGGCCGCCGGCAGCCGCCGCAGCCCGGCCGCCCGCGCCGCCGCCGAGGCGCGCGCCGCCTCGAAGCCGGCGACCGTGCGCTCCGCCTCCGCCTCGCGCCCCAGCAGCCGACCGACGCGGCGCAGCCGCTCCGGCACGTCGTCGAGCGAGCGCGCCGGCTCGAACACCGCCACCCGCAGGCCGAGCCGCCGCAGCAGCGCCAGCGTCGCCGCGTCGTTGAACGACCCCGCGAGCACCAGGTCCGGCTTCATCAGCCAGACCTCCTCGGCCCCGCCGTCGTTGGCGCGCAGCTCCGCCGCCGCCGCGACCATGTTGGAGGCGCCGGGCCGCGTCGCCCAGCGCGAGACCGAGACCAGCTGTCCCGGCGCCGCCAGCAGCATCGCCAGCTGATCGGTGCAGAGATTGATGGAGACCACGCGCTCCGGCGCCGCCGCCGAACCGGGCCGATCCGCGCCCGCGACGCCGGAGCCCGGACCCGGCGCCCCGGCCGCCTCGCCGCCGGCCGCGTCCGGCGCCGCGGCGAGCATCAGCAGCGCCGCCGCGAGAAGGCCCGCCGGCCTCCTCGGTCGCGCAACGCGCCGCCCTCTCCCGCGTCCCTCGTGCATCGCGTCGCCCGGCTCCTCTCCTCGGCGGCCGCCGGCCGAAGCGAAGGGAGGCGTGCGGAGCGGCCCCGCCGCGGCGGCTCGCCCACGCGCGCGTCCCGGGCGCCCCGCCCGGACGGCGTCTCGCGGCGACGGCAGGTCTCCCGGCTCGCGGGTCGTCGCTCCGGTCCCGGCCTTCCCGGCCTCGCCCCTCGGGGTCCGGCCAGTGGCGCTCTCGGGCGGAGCTCGCCGCTTACGGTCGCGGGGGCGGCGCCGGTCTCTCACCGGCTTCCCTCTTCGCCGCGCGCCCGCCCGTCAGGGCGTCCGCGCGGAACCGATCGCGTCCTCCGGGTATCATCCGGCGCGCGCCCCGGCAATCGCGGCGACCGCCACGCGCCCCGGCGGCCGCCCCGTCCGGCGCGCCCCGGCGGTCGCGGCGTTCCGGCGCCCGGCGGTCATCGGGGGCGCGGGCGCTCAGCTCTCCGCGACGTCGCCCACATGCAGCAGCGGCGCCGCGTCGTCCTCGGCCGCGTCCATCAGCGCCGCCACCCGCTCCAGGGCCGCGACGATCATCGCCTGCTCCCAGTCGGGCAGCGCGTCCAGCCGCTCGGCGAAGCGCACCTGCAGCGGATCGGGCGCCTCCTCCCAGGTCCGCCGTCCGTCCTCGGTCAGCGCCACCCAGATCTGGCGACGGTCGGTCTCGCCCCGCTTGCGCGAGACGAGGCCCCGCTGCGCCAGCTTCTCGATCAGCGCCGTCGCGGTGGCCTGGCTGACCCCGACCGCGCGTGCGAGCCGGGTCGGCGTCGCCTCCTCGACCTCGCTCAGCGTGCTCAGCACCATCAGCTGCGGCGGCGTCAGACCCGTCGCGCGCGCGAGGGCGCGCGCGGTCGTCTCCGTGGTGCGCAGAATGCGGCGCAGCGCGACGAGGCTGCTTTGGGCGCGGTGCGAGAGCGGCGTCATGGGCGTGATCCCCACAGGGGTCTTCATCTGCGCGGACATTGGCCCGCGAAGTCCGGCGCCGCAAGCCGCCCGCTTTGGCGGCGAAAGCGCGCGAGACGGGCGCCGGGCGAAATAAATTCGGTTCATAAAGGGTCTGCGCGACCTCGCCGCGTCGCGATTCACGCACAACCCCCTGAAAAGCATCATACGCTCTGTCAACCGCCTCGGAATCCGGGTCGAGAAACTTCGGAGTTGAAATTTCCGCTCGTGCTCATATTTTACCCATCAAACGAACCGTAAAGGTGGGACATGGAAAAGAACGAACCGAACATCCGGCCGGTCGAGAGCCCGGAGGAGCGCGGCGAGCCGCGCCTGCGCCGCCCGACCTCGGCCGACGGCTCGGCCGTCTGGGAGCTGATCGCCGCCTGCGACCCGCTCGACCGCAACTCGCTCTACTGCAACATCCTGCAGTGCGAGCACTTCGCGGAGACCTGCGTGGTGGCGGAGCTCGACGGCGAGGTGGTGGGCTGGATCTCCGGCCACATCCCCCCGAACGAGCCCGACACCCTCTTCGTCTGGCAGGTCGCCGTGGGCGAGAAGGCGCGCGGCCTCGGCCTCGCGAAGAAGATGCTGACCGCGATCCTCGACCGCGCCGTCTGCGCCGACGTCGATCGCGTCAAGACGACGATCACCAAGGACAACGAGGCGAGCTGGGGTCTCTTCACCTCCTTCGCCGCGGATCGCGACGCGCCCCTCGTCCGCGCCCCGCACTTCACCCGCGACGGGCATTTCGACGGCCGTGCCGAGACCGAGCACCTGGTCCGCATCGGCCCCTTCGGCGCGCTGGCGGACGTCGCCGCGGCCTGATCAGGCCGCGCCCCGCCCCGCGCAACACGAACCGAATCGAGGACGACATGAAACAGGACCTTTCCATCTACGAGCGCCGCGAGTCCGAGGCGCGCTCCTACTGCCGCGGCATGCCCGCGAGCTTCGTCAAGGCGCAGGGCTCGACGATGACCGACTCCGAGGGGAACGACTACGTCGACTTCCTCGCGGGCTGCTCGTCGCTGAACTACGGCCACAGCGACCCGGACATGAAGTCGGCCCTGATCGACTACATCACGAACGACGGCGTCGCCCACGGGCTCGACCTGCACACCGGCGCCAAGGCCGAGTTCCTCGAGACCTTCGAGCGTCTGATCCTCGAGCCGCGCGGCATGGACCACAAGGTGATGATGACCGGCCCGACCGGCACCAACGCCGTCGAGGCCGCGCTGAAGCTCGCCCGCAAGACCACGGGCCGGCGCGAGATCGTCACCTTCACCAACGGCTTCCACGGCATGACGCTCGGCGCCCTCGCCTGCACGGCGAACGCCGGCAAGCGCGCCGGCGCCGGCGGCGCCCCGCTCTGCGGCGTCACGCGCATGCCCTTCGAGGGCGCGCTGAAGGACGTCGACAGCCTCGCCATGATCGAGGCGATGTACGCCAACCCCTCCTCGGGCTACGACGCGCCCGCCGCCTTCCTGATCGAGGCGGTGCAGGGCGAGGGCGGCCTCAACGCGGCCTCGCCCGAGTTCCTCAAGGGCCTCTCGGAGATCGCGAAGAAGCTCGGCGCGCTCCTGATCGTGGACGACATCCAGGCCGGCGTCGGGCGCACCGGCGGCTTCTTCTCCTTCGACGGGATGGGCTTCACGCCCGACCTGATCCCGATGGCGAAGTCGCTCTCGGGCTACGGCCTGCCCTTCGCCGCGCTCCTGATCCGCAAGGATCTCGACGTCTGGAAGCCGGCCGAGCACAACGGCACCTTCCGCGGCAACGGCCACGCCTTCGTGACCGCCAAGGTCGCGCTGGAGAAGTTCTGGGCCGACGACGCCTTCGCCGAGGAGGTCGCCGGCAAGGCCGCCCATCTCGAGGCGCGCCTGACCGAGATCGCCAAGCGCGTTCCGGGCGCCCGCCTCAAGGGTCGCGGCTTCATGCGCGGCATCGACGTCGGCTCCGGCGCGCTGGCCGAGGCGATCTGCGCCCGCGCCTACGAGAACGGTCTCATCATCGAGACCTCGGGCGCCCATGACGAGGTGGTCAAGTGCCTCGCGGCGCTGACCATTCCGACGGAGCTCCTCGACAAGGGGCTCGACATCCTGGACCGCGCCGTCGAGGCCGAGGCCGAGCCGGCCCGCCTCGCGGCGGAATGAGGAGAACGGCATGATCGTTCGCGACTTCAACGAACTCAAGGGCACCGACCGCTCCGTCTCGGCCGAGCGCTGGACGTCGACGCGGATGCTGCTGGCCGACGACGGCATGGGCTTCAGCTTCCACATCACCGAGATCGAGGGCGGCGCGGAGCACGTGTTCCACTACAAGCACCACTTCGAGAGCGTCTACTGCATCTCCGGGGAGGGCGAGATCGAGGCCCTCGACACCGGCGAGGTCTGGCAGATCAGGCCCGGCGTCATGTACGCGCTGAACCTGCACGACCGGCACCGTCTGCTGGCGCGCGAGACGCTGGTGCTCGCCTGCTGCTTCAACCCGCCGGTGACGGGCAAGGAGGTCCACCGCGAGGACGGCTCCTACGCCCCGGCCGAAGAGGTCTCGTGACCTCGGCCGATCACCCGGTGAACGATTCCCAAGACAAGCGAGGCGACCGCCCCGGACGGGCGGTCGCCGGAAACGGGGACCCCATGAAGGACCTGAACGCCTCGGGCCGCGACGGCCGCGGCCACACCGTCGAGAAGATCGGCGGCACCTGCATGAGCCGATCGCCCGAGCTGGTCGAGACCCTCTTCAACGGCGGCCGGCCCGAGGAGGAGGTGTACAACCGCATCTTCGTCGTCTCGGCCTATTCCGGCGTGACCGACGCCCTCCTGGAGCACAAGAAGTCCGGCGAGCCCGGCGTCTACGCCCTCTACGCCAACGAAGGCGACATGGCCTGGTCGGAGAAGCTCGACCGCGCGCGCGACGTGATGGCCGAGGCGCATGCCGGCGTGCTGGCCGAGCCCGGCGACGTCAAGGCCGCCGACGACTTCCTGCGCGACCGGATCGAGGGCGTGCGCTCCTGCCTGATCGACCTGCAGCGCCTCTGCGGCTACGGGCATTTCCGGCTCGACGAGCACATGAGCGTGGTGCGCGAGCTGCTCTCGGGCCTCGGCGAGGCGCATTCGGCCTTCGCCACCTCGCTGCTGCTGCGCCGGCACGGCATCAACGCGCGCCCGGTGGACCTCTCCGGCTGGCGCGACGAGACGCATCCCTCGCTCGACCAGCGCATCGCCGGCGCCCTCGAGGACGTGGACGTGACGCGCGAGCTTCCCATCGTCACCGGCTACGCCCAGTGCGCCGAG
>DATFKM010000166.1:0-11461 GCA_035268645.1 Paracoccaceae bacterium
CGCCTCCAAGTCGCTCAAGCTGGTCGGCTTCGTCGCGATCGCGCTCGGCTTCCTCGCCTTCATCGACCATTACGACTACGCGATGCAGACGCTGGCGATCATCTTCGTCTGCGCGTTGCTCTGCGTGCTGCTCGGGGTGCCGATCGGCATCGCCATGTCGCGCAGCGACCGGCTTCAGAAGAGCGCGATCCCGGTCCTCGACATGCTGCAGACGCTGCCGCCCTTCGTCTATCTGATCCCGCTGATCTTCCTGTTCTCGGTGACCGAGCCGAAGCTCTACGGCATCGCCATCATCCTCTACGCCATCGTGCCGGTGATCCGCCTGACCGATCTCGGCATCCGGCTCGTCGATCCGGAGGTGATCGAGGCCGCCGACGCCTTCGGCATGACCGACCGCCAGAAGCTGTGGGGCGTGCAGGTGCCGCTGGCGCTGCCGAACATCATGGCGGGCGTGAACCAGACCATCATGATGAGCCTCGCCATGGTCGTGATCGCCTCGCTGGTCTCGGCGCCCGGCCTCGGCGTGCTGGTGCTGCGCGGCATCCGCAACCTGGAGCTCGGCGTCGGGCTGATCGCGGGGCTCGGCATCGTGCTGCTCGCCGTGATCCTCGACCGGGTCACGAAGGCGGCGCTGGCCAGGGTCAACGCCTCCAGCTCCGTGCAGCGCAATTGAGGGGGGCGCCGGCATGAGCGACCGACCGATCAAGATCCGTGTCCGCGACCTCTACAAGATCTTCGGCGCCGATCCGCAGGCGGCGCTGGAGAAGGTGCTGAAGGAAGGCGTCGGCAAGGAGGAGCTGCTCAACGAGCATGGCCACGTGCTCGGCCTCCGGCGCATCGACGTCGACATGCGCGCCGGCGAGATCACCGTGATCATGGGCCTTTCCGGGTCCGGCAAGTCGACGCTGATCCGCCATCTCAACCGCCTGATCGAGCCGACGGCCGGCGCGGTGGAGGTCGACGGCGAGGACGTGCTCGCCTACGGCGAGGCGCGGCTCCGCAAGCTGCGGCGGGAGCGGATGTCGATGGTGTTCCAGAAGTTCGCGCTTCTGCCCCACCGCACGGTGCTCGACAACGCCGGCACGGCCCTCGCGGTGCGCGGCATCGGTCGCGGCGAGTACGAGGCGGAGGCCGAGAAGTGGCTGGACCGCGTCGGCCTCGGCGGCTACGGCGGGCGCTATCCGCACCAGCTCTCGGGCGGCATGCAGCAGCGCGTGGGCATCGCCCGGGCGCTGACGGCGAACTCCGACATCATGCTGATGGACGAGGCGTTCTCGGCGCTCGATCCGCTGATCCGCACCGACATGCAGGACCTGCTGCTCGACCTGCAGACGGAGCTGCACAAGACCATCGTCTTCATCACCCACGACCTCGACGAGGCGCTGAAGCTCGCCGATCATCTGGTGATCCTGAAGGACGGCGCGATCGTGCAGCAGGGCGAGCCGCAGGAGATCCTGCTGCATCCGAACGATCCCTACATCGTCGACTTCATCTCCGACATCAATCGCGCCCGGGTGCTGCGCGTGCGCTCGATCATGACGGAGGGCGATCCGCACGGCGTCGAGACCACGGACGAGATCGACCACGAGGCCAATCTGGAGAGCGCGCTGTCGCTCTCCGAGGGCGACACCGCCCGGACCTTCCGGGTCACCCGCGACGGAGAGCCGGTGGGCGTCCTGAAGATGCGGGACGTGGTGCGGGCGCTGGTGCCGACCGAGGCCTCGGACGAAGGCGTGCGCGCGCAGGCCTCCTGACGGCTGCGGCCGAGGCCGGGCCCGGCGTACTCCGGCCCTCTCCGCGAGGGGCGGCCCCGCCGACGGGAGCGCTCAGTCCAGCGCCTCGTGCCCGATCGCCTTGCAGCGGGAGAGGTCGGAGCCGCCGGCCTCGGGCACCGCCTTGGCGAGGTCGCGAAGCGCGCCGCGAAGGCCCTCCTCCAGCACGGGATGGTAGAACGGAGCCGCGAGCACGTCGCTGACGGTCATCCCCCGTTCGACGGCGAGGGCGAGCAGATGGCCGAGATGCTCGGCCGCCGGCGCGCACATCTCCGCCGCGAGAAGGCGTCCGGTGCGTCTGTCGGCGTGGACGCGGAGCAGTCCTTCGGCCTCGTGCGCCACGCGCGCCCGCCCCTGCCGCGAGAAGTCCGCCTCGGCCGAGGCGAGGTCGCGGTCTCCGAGCGCCGACAGCGGCGGGCCCACCCGCGCGACCTGCGGCGAGCAGAAGGTGACGGAGAACGGCGTGCGCCGTCGGAACCCGCCCTTCTCGCTCTCCGGCGAGGCCATGCGGCCGGCGACGTGACCCTCGTCGGCCGCCTCGTGCAGGATCGCGCGGTCTCCGTTGGCGTCCCCGGCGAGGAACACCGGCAGGTCGCCGACGCGCAGCGTCGAGCGGTCCACCTCCGGCAGTCCCGCGTCGTCGAGCGGCACGCCGAGCGTCTCCAGCCCGAGCCCGTCGACGTTCGGGCGCCGGCCCATCGCGGCGAGCACGGCGTCGGCCTCGAAATCGCCGCCGGCGCCGGAGACCCGGATCGCGCCGCCCGCCTGTTCGAGTTCGGCCGGCGCGCCGAGATGCAGCGCCAGCTCGGCTTCGATCAGCGGGCGGAAGGTGGCGAGCACTTCGGGATCGTCGATCCCGGCGAGCCCTTCGACGGCGTCGAAGCCGGCGACCTCGAGGCCCAGCCGCGCGAAGGCCTGCGCCAGCTCGACGCCGATCGCGCCCATGCCGACGACCGCGATCCGGCGCGGCAGGTCGCGGCGTTCGAACAGGGTGTCGGTGGTCAGGATCCGCTCGCCGAAGCGCCGCCACGGCTCCGGGACCACGGGGCGGCTGCCGGGCGCGAGGATGACGGCGCGGGCCTCGACCTCCCGGCCGTCGACGTCCAGCCGCCCCGGTCCCTTCAGCCGCGCGCGGCCTGCGAGGGCGCGGGCGCCCAGCCGTTCGGGCGTCGATGCGGGACCTTGCACGAAATCGTCGCGCAGCCGGCGCACGCGCGCGAGCACGGCCGGAACGTCGGCGCGCAGCCCGTCTGCGCCGCGGATGCCGAAGTCCTCGAACGCCTTCCGGCGATGAAAGGCGTTCGCCGCCTCGATCAGCGCCTTGGAGGGCATGCAGCCGTTGGCCGCGCAGGTCGTGCCCCAGTGCCCGTCGTTGATCAGCAGGAAGTCGTCGGTGTAGCGGCGCACTTCGCGCAGAGCCGAAAGCCCGGCCGTCCCGGCGCCGACGATGACGGTGTCGACCTTCATGCCCGCGCGCCCGCCGGCACGGACGCGGCGCGGGCCGCGCCCGGACGCGCCGCGGGGGCGAAAGCCGGGGGCGACGGTTTCGGGACGTCTGACATGCCCGGACCTCCTGAGATGCGGCCGTCGTTACATTCAGCATTTTGCATAGTTTTCAAGCACCGCGCAATCGCCTACACAAGGGGACGTCGCAGCCCCGCGCGCAGGGAGACCGAATGATGTCCGAGCGAGAGCAGCACGTCGAGAAGGCGAAGGCCAGACTCGAGCAGTGGAACGCCGAGATCGACCGGATGAAGGCCAGGCTGGACGAGGCCGAGGCCGACGCGAAGATCGAGTACGAAAAGCGGCTCGAGGAGATGCGCGCGCGGCGCGACGAGGCCGAGACCCGGCTCCGCGAGCTCCGCGAAGCGGGCGACGGCGCCTGGTCGGACATGAAGGCCGGCTTCGACAAGGCCTGGGACGAGATATCCGCCGCATACGAGCGGGCCGCGGCGCGGTTCCGCTGACGCCTTCCGCCTGACTTCGCGCCCCGCCGGGCGGGCGGGGGGCCCGACCCGAGGGCACGGACCTCGGCGCCCGCCACCCCTGTCGCTCGGAGCGGATCATGGAGACGTCCCTCTGGATCGTCGTCGCCGCGGCGCTCGTCACCGCGATCGCGACCGGCATCGGCGCGCTGCCGTTCCTCGTCGTCTCCAAGCCGAGCCTGCGCACGGTCGGCTGGTCCAACGCCGCCGCGGCCGGCCTCATGCTGGCCGCCAGCCACAGCCTGATCGCCGAGGGCGCGTCGCTCGACGTCGTCCTGACGCTGGCGGGGGTGCTGGCGGGGCTCGGCGCGATCGTGCTGGCCGACCGCCTCCTCGCGGGCGCGGGCGAGGTGAGCGTGGCCGATCTGCAGGGCGCGAGCGCGACCAAGGCGCTGCTGATCCTCGGGATCATGACCGCGCACTCCTTCGCCGAAGGGGTCGGCGTCGGGGTCTCCTTCGCCGGCTCCGAGGGGCTCGGCGCCTTCATCACGACCGCCATCGCGTTCCACAACGTGCCGGAGGGGCTCGCCATCGCGCTGGTTCTGGTGCCGCGCGGATCGCCGGTCTGGAAGGCCGGGCTCTGGGCGATCTTCACCAGCCTGCCGCAGCCGATCATGGCGGGACCCGCCTATCTCTTCGTCGAGACGTTCCGTCCGTTCCTGCCGGTCGGCCTCGGCCTCGCGGCCGGCGCCATGATCTGGATGGTGTTCGCCGAGCTGTTTCCCGACGCCCTCGAGACGGTCACGCCGACTTCCGCCGCGACGGCGGTGACGCTGGCCTTCGCGGCCATGATGGCGTTTCAGATGCTCGTCCTCGCGCACTGAGCCCGGAGCCGAAGCCATGGCCCTGAAACGCGCCTTCTCCGCCGTCACCGGCGCCCCGCGGGACGCGTTCCGCCGGAGCGAGGCGCGCAACGGCGCGATCCATGCGGTCTCCCTCGCGCTCACCAAGACGGCGGACGGGCTGATCGATCCCAAGCTCGTGCTCTCGTGGCTGCTGACCGCGCTCGGGGCGCCCGGCGCCATGATCGGCGCGCTGGTGCCGGTGCGCGAGGCGGGCGCGCTGCTGCCCCAGCTCGCGCTCGCCCGCCGGGTGGAGGCGAGCCCGCGGCGCAAGCGGTTCTGGGCCGTCGGCTCGGCCGTGCAGGGGCTGGCGGCGCTCGGCATCGCGGCGGCCGCGCTCCTTTGGGAGGGCGCGGCGGCGGGCGCCGCGATCGTGGCCTGTCTCGCGGTGCTCGCCGTGGCGCGCTCCGCCTCCTCGGTCAGCTACAAGGACGCGCTGGCGCGCACCGTCGCCAAGCGCCGGCGCGGCGCCGTCACCGGGCTCGCGGCTTCGGTCGCCTCGGTCTCGGTGTTCGGCGTCGGGCTCCTGATGGCGACGGGGCCGTTCGAGGTCGCGGTCGCGCCGCTCGCCGCGATCGTCGCGGCGGCCGGGGCGGCGTTCCTCGTCGCCGCGCTGATCTTCATGGCGCTGCGCGAGCCGGCGGACGACGGCGAGGGCTCCGAGGACGACGACGGCTCGCTCGCGGCGCTGGTCGATCCGATCCTGACCGACGCGCAGCTGCGCCTCTTCGTGCTGTCGCGCGCCGCCTTGGCGGTGACGGCGCTGGCCCCGCCCTTCATCGTGATGCTGTCGGCCGCCTCGGGCCGTACCGCGCTCGACCAGCTCGGCCCGCTGGTGATGGCCTCCACCCTGGCCTCGGTGCTCGCCTCCTACGTCTGGGGCCGGCTCTCGGACCGGTCCAGCCGTCGGACGTTGATGGCGGCGGGCGCGCTCGGCGCGGCGGTCTTCGCCGGGGTCGGGGCGGTGGGGCTGACGCATGGCGGCCTCGGCGGCGCGCTCGGCGCGGCGGCGGCGATCTTCGTCGCGCAGATCGCCTACGAGGGGGTGCGCGCCGGGCGCAAGCTGCATCTTACGGACATGGCGGAGGACGCCTTCCGCGCCCGCTACACCGCCCTGTCAAACACGCTGATCGGCGTCGCGCTGCTGGCCGGCGGCGGCTTCGGGCTGGCGGCGGACCGCTTCGGCCCGGCTCCGGTGCTGCTGGCCTTCGCCGGGCTCTCCGCCCTCGGGGCGCTGCTGGCGGCCGGGCTGGAGGAGGTGCAGCGGGAGGAGTGACCGCCGGCGCATCGGCCGATCCTGCGCCGGCGCGGCCCTCTCGCGGTTCCGGACGGGCCGCGTTCCGTTCCCGCGCCGACCGGCCACGACGGTCGGACGATTGTCCGGCGCCCGTCCGACGCGCTATGAACCGGGGTCAGACGCGTTTCCCGCCCCAGGAGCCCCCATGCCCGTCCTCAATTCGCTCGCCGTCGCCCAGCCCGAGATCGCCGAGTGGCGCCGGGACTTCCACCGCCATCCCGAACTGCAGTTCGACGTGCACCGCACCGCCGGCATCGTCGCCGAGAAGCTCCGCGCCTGGGGCTGCGACGAGGTGGTGGAGGGGATCGGCAAGACCGGCGTCGTCGGGGTGATCCGCGGCAAGGGCGGCGGCTCCAACCGCGTCGTGGGCCTGCGCGCCGACATGGACGCGCTTCCGATCCACGAGGCCTCGGGCGCCCCCTGGTCCTCCGGGACGCCCGGCGTGATGCACGCCTGCGGCCATGACGGGCACACCGCGATGCTCCTCGGCGCCGCCCGCCACCTCTGCGAGACGCGCGCCTTCGACGGCACGATCCTCGTCATCTTCCAGCCGGCCGAGGAAGGCGGCGGCGGCGGCCGGGAGATGGTCAAGGACGGCATGATGGAGCGCTGGGGCGTGACCGAGGTCTACGGCCTGCACAACATGCCCGGCATCCCGGCCGGCAAGTTCGCCATCCGTCCCGGCCCGATGATGGCCGCGGCCGACCTCTTCGAGATCGAGATCGAGGGCCTCGGCGGTCACGCGGCGAAACCCCACGACTGCATCGACACCACCCTCGTCGGCGCGCACGTGATGACGGCCCTGCAGTCGATCGTGAGCCGCAACGCCGACCCGGTGGAGCGCGCGGTGGTCTCCGTCACCACCTTCCACACCGACAGCTCGGCCCACAACGTGATCCCCGAACGCCTCGAGATGAAGGGCACGGTCCGCACCCTCTCCTCGGAGATCCAGGACCTGATCGAGACGCGCATGTCCGGCCTGGTCTCCGGCATCGCCTCGGCCTTCGGCGCGCGCGCGACGGTGCATTACCATCGCAACTACCCGGTGACCGAGAACCATCCGCGACAGACCGAGATCGCCCTCGCCGCGGCGCGGGGGGTCGCGGGCGAGGCGGTGGACCCCGACACGCCGCCGCTGATGGGCGGCGAGGACTTCTCCTTCATGCTCAACGCCCGGCCCGGCGCCTACATCTTCCTCGGCGCCGGCGAGGACCGCGCCGGAGTCCACCACCCGAAATACGACTTCAACGACGAGATCATCCCCCAGGGATCGTCCTGGCTGGTCGAGGTGGCCGAGCGGTCGCTGAAGGCCGGATGAGCGCCGCGCCGGGCGGCGACGCCTGCGGCGGCGCGGTCGAGACGGCGCCGGGCGTCGTCTTCGGGCACGCCCCCGCCTCGGGGGGCGTGCGCGCCCTCCGCATGGACCTTCACCGCCCGGCGGGCGACGATCCGGCCGAGGGGCCGCCGCGCCCGGCGGTGATCCTCGCCTTCGGCGGCGCCTTCCACCGAGGCGCCCGGGAGGACGACGTCGCGCCCGAGCAGTCGCCGACCAACACCGCGGTGGCCGGGTACTGCCGCCGCCTGGCCGCGCTCGGCTACGTCGCATGCGCCGTCGACTACCGCCTTGCGCAGGAGGACGCGCCCGCGGGCCCGACCCCGGTGCTGGAGCGCGCGGCGGTTCCCCTCGGCCGCATCGACGTGGTGCGCGCGATGCTGGACCTGCCGCCCACCTCCGAGGCGGACATGCGCCGCGCTCAGGAGGCGGCGACCGACGACATCGCCGCCGCCTTCCGCTTCGTCGCGGGCGCGGCGCGCCGCCTCGGCGTCGATCCCGCCCGCATCGCGGTCGGCGGCTTCTCCGCCGGCGCACGGATCGCGCTGGCCGCCGCGCTCGGCGAGGCGATCGACCCGGCGGCGGTGGTCTCGCTCTCGGGCCACCCGCCCGAGACGCTGCTCGCGGCTTCGCCGCCCCCGGGCGGCGCGCGGATGGCCGTGCTCGCCGTCAGCGGCGAGGACGATCTGCCCCATATCGCGGCCGCCGCGCCCGGCCTTCCGGATGCGCTCCGGAATCAGGGGCGGCGGGCCGTCTGGCGCGTCGTGCCGGGCCACGGTCACTTCTATCCGGCCGAGGCGCCGACCCGCGACGGCGAGAGCGGCGAGCCCGCCGGCACGGTCTTCGAGGAGGTCGCCGCGTTCCTCGCCGAAGCGCTCGGAGCGCCCCCGCCGTAGTCCTGCTCCGCCGTGCGAGTGACCTCCGGGCTTCCGACGAAGGCCTCGCCAAAGCGATCCGGTCGGGCCGGGCGGGGCTCCGTGCATGCACGCTGGGTGGCTCCGATGCCCGACGGGCGGTCGACGATGGCGACGGCTGCGCCGCGGTCGCGGCCGTCGGATGGGCGTCGGCCCGGGTCCTGCCGCGCTCCGAGAGCCTATGCCGGGCTTCTACCCCAAGGCCGGCGGCCTGCTTTCCGACGGTTGCGGTCCTGACGGGGTATCGCTGCATGCAAGGCTTCTCGACGATCGACGCGACGAGCGAGGCGAGGCGGGGCGGCGCCGGCTGGAGGAGCCAGCGGCGTCGGGGCCGCCCGGAAGATGGAAAGGCGCGGCTTGGCGTGGAGGCGCTGCGTCTCGGCGTGTGCCCGGCAGGCGTGGTGCAGGCCTCTGCCGCGACGCCGGATCCGCGGCGGCCCGCCGACCGAGGCGACGGCGGCCCACGTCCCGGTCTCGAGGTCCGCCGACCGCCTCGCCGCTCCGTCGACAAGCGGAGGTCGTCGCACGGCAGGGCGCCCGACCGCTCCACCCTCGCCGACCGGGTCGGCCATGCCGTGCGGGAGCTCAGGCCGTCCACGCCCGGCTGGTCGAGATCCTCGAGGCATCCCCGAGGCGCTTCGCCGACGAGATGCGGGCGCCGGCGCTCGCCCCGGGCCGGGGCCGCACGAGGATCGGCTGGCTCTGGGCGCTGGCCCGGGACGACCGCCCATGGGGGGTCGATCCTCCGGCCGTCGCCTTCCTCTACGGCGATGGACGCCATCGCCCACTTCGGCGGCGTCTCCGGCGTGCCGCAGGTCGACGGCTGCGCGGCCTGCCGCGGCCTCGCCGATCCGGCGCGTCCGAGCGGATCCGTCACGCCGGCCTTCGGCCGGGCGCGCGCCCGCCGCCGCTTCCGCGAGACCGCACCGGCCGGCCACGCCCTGTCGCCGACGAGGCGCTTCGGCGCATCGCCGCCCTCCACGCGATCGGGTCGACGTCCGCGGCCTCGACCCCGAGACCCGCCGCGTCGCCCGCTCCCGGCCGATCGTCGACGACCTACGCAAGTGGCGGGGAGGGTCGATGCGCCCGCCCGCCGGGGAGATCTCCGCTCCCCGAGGCGATCCGCTATGGCCTGAAGCTCCGGGACGGCCCGATCCTGTTCCCCGCAGGCGGCCGCGCCGCGCTCGACGCGAACGCCGTCGGACCAGAGATCCGTCCCGTCGCGCTCACATGCGGGACCGTCCCTCTCCGCCGGCTCCGACGGCGGCGCCGAGCGGCGGGCCCTCCTCGCCTTGTCGATCGGAACTTCGAAGCCCAACCGCATCGAGCCGCGCGCCTCGCCCGAAAGCGTCCCCGATCGCATCGTCGCAGACGGTCCCCAGTGTAGCACCGGCGAGCTCATGCCTTGGGTCCCGCCCGGCACGTAGCCCGTGGGGCTGGCGGCACATCGCCTGCCTCGATGCGGCGGCTCTCGGGCCAGCTCCGCGGCCTGTCGGCGTCGCAGGCCTCGTCGGCCATGAGGCGGCGGGGGTGGCGGGACGGCGTGCCGCAGGGGTGCGGAGCGCATGCGAGAGCGAAGGAAGCGACGGCGCTCGCGGGCGGCCTTCATGGTCGCGCCCGTCGAGGCCTGTCCCCGGCGGGCGCATCGCACGCCGTGCCCGGCCCGCGTCCATGGACGTGTCGGTCGCCTCGCCCCGTCGGAGCCAAGGGAGACATGCCCGCGGGAACGGCGGCGGCGCCGTGGCGGAGCGAACGGCCGCCGATCGCTCCGGCCGGTCGATGGGTCGGGCGACGCCCTAGGACGCGAGACGCGCGACGAGGCGCTTCATGAAGGCCTCACCGGCCTCGAGCTGGGCGATCTCGACGTATTCGTCCGGCTGATGCGCCTGCTCGATGGAGCCGGGGCCGCAGATCACGGCGGAATAGCCGGCCTCCTGGAACTGTCCGGCCTCGGTCGCGTAGGCGACGACGTTCTCGGAGTTGTCGCCGGTGAGGGTGCGGACGAGACGCTCGGCCTCGCCGTCGCCGCCGATCTCGGCGGGCTCCTTGCGGCAGCCGGGCACGCCGGCGCGGACCCGGATCTCCACGCCGGCCTCGGGGCGGATCGCCTTCAGCTCGCGGTCGAGACGATCGGCCTCCGCGCGGTAGCGCGCGAGCCAGTCCTCGGTTGTGTCCGGCGGGGCGACGCGGATGTCGGTGGTGAACCAGGCGTGCCCCGCGGTGATGTTGTGGGCGGTGCCGCCCTGGAACCTGCCGACGTGCAGCGTGGTGTAGGGCGGCTCGTAGGCGGCCGCGTCGGGCGAGGCGGGCGACGCGGCGGCGTTCTCGGCCATGCGCGCGTCGAGCCAGGCCACGAGCCGCGCCGCGGCGGCGACGGCGCTGACGCCGGTGTGGCAGAGCGAGGAATGCACCTCGAAGCCGCGGACGCGGGTCTCGAGCCCGAGGATGCCCTTGTGGGCGGAGACGGTCTTCATCGAGGTCGGCTCCCCCACGATCACGGCGGAGGCCGGCGGCAGCGCCTCGCGCATCTTCGCGATCATCGGGGGCGCGCCGAGGCAGCCGACCTCCTCGTCGTAGGAGAGGGCGATCTGCAGCGGCCGCTTCAGGCCGGCCTTCAGGGCGTGCGGGACGATCGCGAGGGCGAGGGCGTCGAAGCCCTTCATGTCGCAGGTTCCGCGGCCGTGGAGCCGGCCGTCGCGCTCCGTGAGCGTGAAGGGGTCCGTGCTCCAGGCCTGGTCGGCGACGGGCACGACGTCGGTGTGGCCGGAGAGGACGACGCCGCCGGGGACGTCGGGCCCGACCTGCGCGAAGAGGGCGGCCTTCTCGCCGGTCTCGTCGGGGACGAGCGTGCTCTCGACCCCGTGCGAGGCGAGCCAGTCGCGGACGAAGTGGATCAGCGGCAGGTTGGACTTGGCGGAGACGGTGTCGAAGCCGACCAGTTTCTCGAGCATCTCGCGGGGGCCGAGGGGGTCGGGCATGAGCGGTCTCCTTGTCTGGTCTCGAGGGTGGCGGGCGGCGCCGCGGGGGTCAAGCGGCGCGCGGCCCCGCCCCGCCCCGGCTCCGGCGGGCCGCCTCGCCCGCCCGCCGGCGCCCCGCCGCATCGGGGCGGGGCGGGGCCGGAGGTCAGCCGGCGGCGAGGCGCGACTCCGCGATGCGGACGTACATCGAGGCGCCGAGCGGGATCGCGTCGTCGTCGAACACGAAGCCCGGATTGTGCAGCGGCACCTCGCCCTTGTGACCGACGGTGAAGTAGGCGCCGGGCACCGTCTTGAGCATGTCGGCGAAGTCCTCGGAGCCGGTGACCGCCTCGGGCTGGAT
>DATFKM010000167.1:0-5323 GCA_035268645.1 Paracoccaceae bacterium
CGACTTCTGCATCGAGGCGTCGGAGGAGGCGCTGCCGCGCCACGGGCCGCCGGAGATCTTCGACGCCGACCAGGGCGGCCAGTTCACCAGCCCGAGATTCGCCGACGTCCTGCAGGACGCGGGCGTGCGCATCTCCATGGATGGCAAGGGGCGGTGGATGGACGACGTCTTCATCGAGCGGCCCCGGCGCAGCCTGAAGTACGAGTGAGAGCGATCACAAGGGAACCGGGCCGGCGGCCGATACACAGAGTTCCTGACACCCCCGGCGCAAAGCTCGGCGGCACGTAGGCCGCCGCCGTCGCCTCGCTCTCCCGGCGCCGCCGGTCCGCTGCGTAGCGGCGCACCGCGTTGCAGCCGCCGTCGTGGCCGAGCCCGCGCAGCTCCTCGAAGACGCGCATGAGCGTCAGCCGCCCCCGGCTCGGCCCGGCGGCGTTCGCCGCCAGCAGGCGATCCAGTTCGTCGCGCCACGGCCCGATCTTCGGCTGCGGCTGCGACCGCCGATCGTCGTCGAACTCCGTCTCCTCAGAGCGGAGCACCTTGCGCACCGTCTTCAGGGACACCCGCAGCTCCCGGCGGATCGTCTTGATCGACTTCCCCTCGACGACGTGCGCGCGGCGGATCTTGGCGATCGTCTCCACTATCGGCATCCCGACATCACTCCCGAGCGACCCCGGGAGCACTGTGGACCCCAAGCTTCAGGCTGCGCGCGTCGGCCGTCCGGCCATCGATGGCGCGCTCCGCGTCGAAGACGGCGTCGATGCGTTCGACGGCCTCCGGCGCCGGCGGCGAGATCGGCGCGGCCTTGTTCCCGCCACGTGCGTTGGCGGCGACCCGCAGGCATGGCCCGCGGACGTCCTCGCCCGCATCGCCGACACGCCAACGGCCAGGCTCCACGAAGTCCTGCCGTGGCGGTGGCGCGATCGGCGAAACCTCGTCGACGCAGCCTGACCGCGGCCCTCACCGGATGGGCGCGAAAGGCCGGGCGAGCGCCTTCGCAAACGTCGACGACGCCGTCGGGGCGGGGTCCGCCGCCGCGCGATCAGACCGTGAGGCGGGGACGGCGGCGGGCGGGCGCGGCGCTTCGGTCCGACTCCGCGACCTCGATCGGAAGGCTGAGCGGCGGCAGGACGTCGTCGCCGAAGCGGCCGATCCCCTCCTCCGCCATGTCGAGTTCGAGGCGGAGGCGGCCGGGACGCTTCGGCGCGCGGAGGGAGAGCGCGAGAACCGCGGCGGCCCCGGGCGCGAGCGGATGGGCGAGGGGTTCCGACGCTCCGCGGCGCGCGGCACGGCCGCCGCGGACGCCCGGCCAGCGGGCGACGAGATGGAGGGCGCTGAACGCCGCCTCGCGCCAAGGCCGCGAGCCGGCGTTCGTGACCTCGACCCGGAGGATGAAGCGCTCGCCCGGCGCCAGGACCTTCGGCGGATCGAGGGCGCGGAGGCGGACCTTCCTGGCCTCGGGCGGGAGTGGGAACGGAACGAGGGCCTCCGCCTCGTCCAGCCGGCGCAGGATGCGCTCGGCCAGCGGCGCGAGGTTGGGCGGCTCGAAGAAGCGGCCGTGGCGGCCAGGCGTCTCCTCCCAAACGATCTCGCCCCAGAGCCGACGCCACCCGCGCTCCGGATGCGGATGGAGGCGCAGCGGGTTCCGGTCCCGGCTCCGCCTGCCGAAGATCAGCGCGACCCGGCCCGGGAACGGGAACGGCGGCAGCGCGTCGAGCAGGATCACCTGCGGAACCTCGGCCCCGAGCCATTCGAGCCGGCGGGCGACTTGGAGCGCAACGCGCCCCGACTGGCAGTTGCCGCCGAGGAGGATCGGCCCTCCGTCATGCACCGCGAGGATGGCGTCGGCGTAGCGCTCGGCCAGCGGACGCTCGAGCCGGCGACGCTCCGCCTTGGTCTCGACGACGCCCGCGAGGGAGCGCAGGGCGACGAGCGGACGGTCGGGCGGCAGCGCGCCGGCGAGGGCGACCGCCTCCTCGGCCGCGTTGAAGCACCAGTGCAGCGCGGCTCGCGCGCCGGCGGCGCCGAAGCGGCGCAGGAGTCCGTCGGGTCCGAAGGGCTCGCCCGGCCAGCGGGACGCCGTGAGCGCCAGATGACGCAGTGGATCCTCGGTCTCCTCCGGGACGCGGGCGCGGATCAGGGCCGGGGCGGCGGGCCCGGCCGCCGCCGCCCGCCGCGCCTCGTCGACGCGAGCCGCGAGCGTCGCCGGCGTCAGGGGGCCGCCGAGCTCCACCGCCTGCAGGGTGACGCCGAAACGTGCCTCGGTCGCGAGCACGATCTGTACCGCGACCAGGGAGTCGGCGCCGTGATGGTCGAGCGGATCGTCCGGACCCAGCGTCTCGTCGCGGAGGCGCCGGCGGCAGAGTTCGAGGATCTCGCAGGTCAGCGGATCCTTCGCGGCCGTGGCGGGCGGCGGCGGCGCTGCGGCGTCGCCGGCCGGGAGGGCGCACCGGGTCACCTTGCCGTTGGACGACAGCGGCAGCGCGTCGATCGGAACGAAGTCGGCGGGGATCAGCGCCTCCGGCAGCCGGCGGGCGAGGAAGGCGCACAGCGCGACGGGATCGACCGGGCTCGAGGCCACCACCCAGGCGCGGAGCCGCTGCGGCGGCCCGGGCTCCAGCCGCACGGCGGCGGCCGAGACCGAGGGATGGGCGGCGATCGCCGCTTCGATCTCGCTCGGCTCGACCCGCATGCCATGGATCTTGATCTGGTCGTCGATGCGGCCGCGATGCACGAGCGCGCCGGACCCGTCGATCAGGCCGAGATCGCCGGTTCGGTAGAGCCGCGCGCCCGGCCGGAACGGATCCGGCACGAAGGCCGCCGCGGTCAGGTCCGGCCGGCCGAGATAGCCTTGGGACAGCCGCGTTCCGCCGAGCGCGATCTCCCCCGCGACGCCGCGGGGAACGGGGTTCATGCCGGCGTCGAGGACGTGGACGGCCACGCCGGGGCCGGGACGGCCGATGGGCACGGCGGCCCCGCGGTCCCGTGCCGGATCGAAGCGGTGCATGGTGGAGGACATCACGCCCTCGACCGGACCGTACCAGTTCTGGATCTCGACGCCGCCGCCCAGCGCCGAGTGGAGGCGGCGGGCGAGTTCGACGTCCAGCACCTCGCCCACGGCGACGAGGCGGCGCAGGCGCCGCACGGGGCGCAGTCCGTCGACGATCATGCGAAGGTGCGAGGGCGTTCCGAAGATGTCGTCCGCGGCGTCGGCCCGCAGAGCGTCGGCGAGGGCGAGCCCCGGGACGCCGCGGTCCGGGTGAACGTTGACGGCGCCGCCGGAGATGAGCGGCTCGAAAAGCCGCATCACGCCCTCGAAGCCGATCGAGGAGGCGAAGGCCCAGACCGGCGCCTCGACGCCGAGGGCGTCCAGCAGCCAGCACTGGTAGCGCATGAAGGCGCCGTGCGGGACCACGACGCCTTTCGGCTCGCCGGTCGTGCCGGAGGTGAACATGACGTAGAGTGGATCCTCCGGCCCCGGAAGCGACGGCGGCGCGCCGCCCTCGGCCTCGAGATCGGCGAGGGCGAGGACGGGCGTGCCGGGGATGCTCCGCGGCGGCTCGTCGTCCGAGACGAGGAGCGCCTTGGCGCCCGTCAGCGCGAGGATCGCCGAGAGACGCTCCGGCGGCGTCGCGGGGTCGAGCGGGCAGAAGGCGGCGCCGGACCGTGCGGCGGCGACGAGCGCGACGACGAGGTCGAGCGAGCGCCGGCCGGTGACGGGCAGGACGTCGCCGCGGCCGACGCCGCGCGCCGCCAGCGCGCCGGCGGCGGCGGCCGTGCGGGCGGCGAGGCCGGCATGGTCGAGCCGGCGGTCGCCCTCCATCACGGCCGGCGCCTCCGGCCGAGCCGCGGCGACGGCGGCCATCGCGTGGAGCACCGTCGGATGCTCCGGGGCTGGGGCGGCGAAGGCGGCCTCGGTCGCGGAGACCGCGGCGGCCAAGGCCTCCGGGCCGAGCAGCGCGACGCGGTCGACCTCCGCCTCGGGGTCGCCGAGGACGGCGTCGAGCACCCTGAGCCAGGTCGCGGCGATCGACGCCGGCGGCTCGACGGCCGCCACCTCGGCGTTCACGGCGAAGCGCACGAGGACGTCTCCCGGGACCTCGGCGGCGCGGACGGTGAGCGCGAGATCGACGCCCGCCGCCTCCGGCGCGATCGCGGCCGGACGTTCGAGCGAGGGCGCGCCGTGGAAGTCGGGCATGGGCGTCGCGATGAAGTTGATGGTCGCCGCGAAGCGCGCCGGGGCGGGCGGCCGGCCGGCGCGGGCGGCGGAGAACACCCGCCGGCGGGCCGCGCGCACCGCGTCGAGCGCCTCGCGGACGCGGGCGCCCTCCGGGATCTCCACCGTCAGCGGCAGAACCCGGATGAAAGGGCCGGCGACCTCCGCGCTTTCGGGCGCGTAGCGCCCGTGGGTCGGTGCGCCGAGCGTCACGACGCGGGCGCCGGAGACGCGGACGGCGTGGATCGCCGACGCCGTCGCGAGCAGGTCGAAGAGGCGCGGCAGGCCGCGCGCCCCCGGCAGACCCTCCTTCAGCCCGAGGGCCGCCTTCGCCTTGGCGAGCCGTTCGCGCCCGAGCAGCACGCGGTGCGGCAGCATTCGGGTGCTCCGGGCCGTGCCTTCGACGCCGTACAGCCGGACCGGCGGGGGCGAGGCGGCGGACGACGGTCGCGCGGGCGGGTCGGCCGGCGGCCGGTCGAGGAAGCCGGGCGCCGGCGGCGCCGGCGCGATCCGGCCCGTCAGAGCCTCGCCGTAGAGGTCGGAGAGACGGCGCACCATGATCTCGTTCGAGGTCCGGTCGGTGACGATGTGGTGCAGGCAGAGCGCCCAGATCCAGCGCTCCGGTCCGAGGCGGGCCAGCGCGGTGCGGAACGGCCGGCGTGAGAGGTCGAAGGGCTCCGCGCAGACCGAATCGAGCCATGCGTCGGCCTCGGCCTCGGGATCCGCGGCGGCCTCGAAGTTCCGCGTCTCGAGGTCGGGCGCGAGATGAGGAACGGCGTGCTGCCACGGCTCGCCGTCCTCGCCCTCGCCGAAGACGAGGCGCAGGGCGTCGGTGCGCGCCACGAGGGCCTCCAGCGCCCGCTCCAAGTTGGGGAGGTCCAGCGCGAGGCGCCATTCGAGCTTCATGAAGCGGTTGTCGAGCGCGCGGCCGGAATGCAGCCGCCGCGCGGCCCAGAAGCCGCGCTGCATCGCGTTCAGCGGCGCCCGGGCGGCCGGGCCGGACTGGTCGCCCTCTACTGCGTCGCGCATCGCCGTCCCTCGTCCCCAGACAACGCCGCTCCCGACGAGCATCGCGCAACGCCGGGCCCGGGTCCATGCCCCCGGACGGCG
>DATFKM010000168.1:0-2044 GCA_035268645.1 Paracoccaceae bacterium
GAAGGAGCCGCAGATGACGGCAGAGACAGGACTGCGCCTCGGCGTTAACATCGACCACGTCGCCACCATCCGGAACGCCCGCGGCGGCGCCCATCCCGACCCCGTGCGCGCCGCCCGCGCGGCCGAGGCCGCCGGCGCCGACGGCATCACCGCCCATCTGCGCGAGGACCGCCGCCACATCACCGACCCCGACATCGAGGCGCTGGTGGGCGAGCTCACCCTGCCGCTCAACTTCGAGATGGCGGCGACCGAGGAGATGCAGGCGATCGCGCTCCGCCACCGACCCCACGCCGTCTGCATCGTCCCCGAACGGCGCGAGGAGCGCACGACCGAGGGCGGGCTCGAGGTCGCGCGGGAGGAGAACCGCCTCGCCCACTTCATCGCGCCGCTGCGCGAGGCGGGCTGCCGCGTCTCCATCTTCATCGCCGCGGACCGCCGGCAGATCGAGGCCGCCGCCCGCATCGGCGCCCCGGTGATCGAGCTGCACACCGGCGCCTATTGCGACGCCCATCACGAGGGGCGCTTCGCCGACCGCGACGCAGAACTGGAGCGCCTGCGCGAGATGAGCGCCTTCGCGCACGAGCTCGGGCTCGAGGTGCATGCGGGCCACGGCCTGACCTTCGACACCGTCGCCCCGGTCGCCGCCTTTCCCGAGGTGATGGAACTCAACATCGGCCACTTCCTCGTCGGCGAGGCGATCTTCTCCGGCCTCGACAGCGCCATCCGCCGCATGCGCGAGACCATGGACCGCGCCCGTCGCGAAGCCTTCGGGGAGGGCGTGGCATGACGTCCGGAACCTCTCCGACGCGGCGCCGGCCGGCGCTCGCGATCCTGGCGGTGGCCGTCGTGGTCGCCGTCCTCTCCGCCGCGGCAGGATCCTTCGCGACGGCCTTGTCGGGCGCCGTGTTCTCGGTCGCCGCGTCGACCGTCGAGGATCTCGCGAAGGCCGCAGGTCTTTCGGATGTCGAGACGGTGAGGGCGAGACATGCCGCGGCGCTGAAGGCGGAGCGCGAGCGAGCCGAGACGCTGAACGCCGAACTCGGCCGGGAGAAGGAGCGCGTCGCCGATCTCACGAAGGCCCGTTCCGTCCGGTATCGCGGCGAGACGAAGCTGCTTCGGGACGCCGTGCAGGACACGAGCCGGCGCATCGGCACGCGCGTGGCGGCGGCGACCGCCCGCAACGTCGCCTCCATGCCCATGGAGGCGCTGCCCCTCGTGGGCGTCGAGTTCATCGTCGGCGCCACCGCGTGGGAGCTGAGCGACGCCTGCGCCCTGATCGAGGACGTCCACGAACTCGAAGTCGCCGTCGATCCGACCGCCGCGGACGACCCGGAACGCGCCGAGATCTGCGCCATGCAGGCGCCGACGCGCGCCGAGCTTTGGGAACAGGTGTCGTCGAGCCCGGGCGCCGTTCTCGACGAGGCGGGCCGCCAGTACGGCGACGTCCTGACCCCTCGCGCCCGCGCGGGCTATGAGGCGCTGCTTCTGTGGCTCCCGGAATTCCTGCCGCCTGAAGAGGCCGCGGCGGACGAGCCGCGGCCGTGATCGTCGGCATAGGCTCCGACCTCGCCGACATCCGCCGCATCGAGCGCACGCTGGAGCGCTTCGGCGACCGCTTCGTGCAGCGCGTCTTCACCGAGGTCGAGCAGGCCCTGTCGGAGCGCCGGCGCCAGCGGGCCGCCTCCTACGCCCGCCGCTGGGCGGCGAAGGAGGCGTGCTCGAAGGCGCTCGGCACCGGGCTGCGCATGGGCGTCGCCTGGCGCGAGATGGGCGTGGTGAACCTGCCTTCGGGCCAGCCGACCATGGCGATCACGGGCGGCGCCGCGCTGCGGCTCGCCGCCCTGATCCCGGCGGGCCTCGCGCCGCGGGTCCACGTCACCATGACCGACGATCCGCCCTATGCGCAGGCCTTCGTCGTGGTCGAGGCGCTTCCCCCGGACGCCCCCCCGCCTCCCGGCGGCTGAGGCGCCGGGCCTCCCGGCCGTCCCCCGGGCGAGGCTCCCGCCCACCCACCCCGCCTCGCCCGGGGGACGGCCGGGAGGCC
>DATFKM010000169.1:0-3246 GCA_035268645.1 Paracoccaceae bacterium
CGCGAAGCCGCACCACGGGCGGGATCGCGTCCGGCGCCAGGGCCTGCGCCCGTTCCACCATGGCGAGGACGTCGAGCCGCTCCGGATCGAACGCGGTCGGATGCGCGCGCGGCGAGAGATAGGCGTCGTCGTCGTCGCCGATCCCATCCTGGCTGCGGCGGAACAGCATCTGCAGCGTCGGCGCGATCAGCCGCGTCTCGATCAGGCGCGCCTTGGTCTCCGGCCGGAAGGCGGCGAGCGACAGCGCCAGCGCCTTCAGCGCCTCCTGATCGGACCAGGACGAGCCCTGGGTGACGATCGAATAGGGTGTCGCCGCGTGGAAGGCGTCGCCTTGGAACGCGTCGTGGTCCTTGTGCTCGGGATAGACGTAGAGCTGGTTCGACGCGTATTGCCGCCACAGTTCCTCCGGACCGCCGGGCTGCGTCAGGGCATGGCGCGCCTGACTGCGCCAGAGCGGACCGGAGACGATGGCGGTCGAGGAGTTGCCGATCAGCGGGGGCGCCTCCTCCCGGCCGTAGGCGACGACGAGGCCGGGCGCGACGCCGCGGTCCCAGCCCGCGGCGACGGCGGCGGGACCGTGTTCGACGGGAGTGAGCTGCGGGAAGCTTTCGCGCCGGAGCGCGGCGTGGTCGCCGTCGCGGTTCTCGTAGAAGTCGCCGCGGTTGCCGGCGGCGCGTCCCTCGGCGAACCAGCGGTTGACCCGGCGCGCCGCCTCGCTTCGTCCGCCGGCCACGAGGCCCGGCGGCCCTTCCGCGTAGGCGGCGATCGCCTCCGGCGACGGCGCGGCCACGTAGGTGCGAACCGCGCGGTCCTCCGGCGACCATTCCGCGGAGCCTTCGGCCACGATCGCCGCGCCCTCGATGGGCGGCGAGGGCAGGGCCGGCGGACGCGGCGGGCGCGGCGGCGGCGGCTCGGCGGCGAAGGCCGCCTCGATCTTCGGCCACTCGGGTCGCTCGCGCAGGCTCTCGAAGTCCTTCGCCGCCGCCAGCCGCTCGGGCCCGCGCAGGCCGTTCGACGCGGCGCGCCGGAGCAGGGCGACGGCCGCGTCCGACTGTCCCCGCCGCGCGGCGAGGGCCGCGAGCGCGAAGGGCGGCTCGGCCAGCGACGGGAACCGGGCGTGAAGCTGTCGAAGGTTGCGCTCCGCCTCGATCAGATCGCCCGCCTCCGAAGCCCGGCGCAGCGCCAGCAGCAGACGCTCTGCCGAAGGCCGCTCGAACACCGGCAGCTCGGCGATGCGCCGTGGCGGCACGTCGCCTTCGGCCGGCGTCGCGGGACCGGCCGGCGTCAGCGCGGACACCGCCGTCAGGAGGACGGCGGCGGATCGCGTGGCGAGGCTCCGGGAACGGCGCATGGGCGGCAAGATGCGTCGGCTGAGCGGCGTCTTCAAGCGGGCGTCGCGACGCCGGCGCCCCGCGACGCCGGTGGGCCGTCCCGCTCGCCGAGGTCCCACCAGAGGCCGGTCATGATCGCGAGCCCCGCCTCCGGCGTCGCGGCCATCGCGTGTTCGTCCGGCGCATGCTGCGAGCAGGCGGGATGCGAGGACGGGACCCGGACCGCCGGCATCCCCGGAATCTCGGCGAATACGTCGTTGGGCAGCGAGCCGCCGGGATTCGGCAGCACGGCGGGCGGCGCGCCCGGCGTGCGGGTCAGCGGGTCGCGCGCCCAGAGCGCCCAGGGGCTGTCGGGGCCAAGTCGCGTAGCGCGGAACATCGGCTGCGGATCGCCCTCGATCTCGACGTCGGCGGAGCCCTCGCGGTCGAGGTGGCGGGCCGGAAATCGATGCCCGGACGGTCCCCGCGGGCCGCATGCACGACCGCGACCGCCTCGACGCCGATCGGATGCCGGCCCTCGTCGTCGACGACGCCACGACCGCGGAGACGATCCCCGTCGCGGGTCAGCGTCAGCGGATCGCGGCCCTCCGCCCGGCGCCCTTGCATCTCCGGCGCCGTGTCGCCGTGCCCGTAGAGCCGCACGGTGGGGAGCGCGGGGTCCTCGATCCGCTCGGCGCGGAGAAGGGGCGGTGCGCCGTGCGGCGGCGCAAGGATCTCCGTCGTCGCGCGGAGGGCGGCGAAGCGCGGCGCGATCTCCGCTTCCAGACGGTCCCTCGGTCCGGCCGGATCCGAACCGTCGGTGCGACGGGCGACGCGGCTTGTCGGCGCCGACACGAGCGCGCCGGAGGCGAAACCGGCGCGGGCGGCGACGATCGCGTCGCCGCGGCCTCCGGGTCGCCGATCATCGGCGGGCGGGGAAGGTCGCGCCCAAGATCAGGGCGGACGGCTACATCCCGCTCGCACAGTCGATCCTGCCCCGGTCTGGTGGACACCCGTGCTACGGCTTTCGAGCCGAGAGAGGAGTGTCCGATGGAGGCGAAGAAGCGCCGCCATTTTCCCGAGAGCTTCAAGCGGCAGGCCGTCGAGCGCGTGCTCGACAGCGGCCTGCCGATCGTGCGGTTCGCCGGCGTCGTGCCGGGCAGCCGGATCACCAGGCCGTCCGCCTCGATCTCGATCCGGTCCTGGCGCTCGCTCGACCGGGGAGGGGCTGCCGGCGCATCGAAGATCGGCGGCACGGACGCCACCGCGGTCGGCAGGCCCGGCGCGTCCATCGGAAGGGCGATCCGTCCCTGCCGGGCATGCCGGCGCCACGTCGTCGGTCGCGACGGCGACAAACGACGTCGACGGGCGACCTCGCCGACACGGGCTCCGGGCGCCAAGCTCTCCGGAACGATCCGCGCCTTCGCCTCGTCCGGCCAGGACCGTTGCCCCGTCGGTTCCTCCAGAACGTCGAAACGCCCCCCAGATCCATCCCTCATCCCGCCCTGCGCGTCTGCACCCGGGCAGAATGCGCGGCCTCAGGTCACCCCGGAAGCCGCGAAGCCGATGGGGAGAGACCCTCGCTTGCGGTGAACTGCGGCCGCGACAGCTTCTTCCGAAACGGCACGGACCCGTCTGCCGCGGCGCCATGCACCCGGAACACGTTCCTTGCGAGATCGACGCGGATCATGGTGGCCTCTCGCATGGAGCCCCCGCCTTCAGCTTCCGCGTCGACACCTCAGACTCGGCAGATTGCGACGCCGTCAGGGGAGAGCGGCATCCACCCCATCCACAGACCAAAGCGTTTCGAAATGCGTGGTCTTCCTTTTGCCTGGGACGACCTCGGCCAGATCGAGGCACCAAGGTCCCGGCCGATTCAAGCGGCGCCGAGATCGCGTGCGAAGACCGACAGAGCGAGCCTCAGCATGTCTCGGAT
>DATFKM010000170.1:0-2337 GCA_035268645.1 Paracoccaceae bacterium
CGATCTTGTCCGGGCGGGCGTGGCGGTGCACGCCTTCAACCAGCGCGACGTCGCCGGTATTCTCGCCATGGTGCGGACGCTCGGTGCGCTGACCGGCGTGCCGGAGCGGGCGGAGGCTCTGGTGAAGGAGCTTTCGCAAGGTATTGAAATGGCTGCGGTCCCCGCGGGGACGCCGAGACCCCGCGTCTGGTTCGAGGAATGGGACGACCCGTTGATCTCCGGCATCGGCTGGGTGTCTGAGCTGATTGCGCGGGCCGGCGGGGCGGACGTGTTCGCCGCGCTGGCGGGGGAACAGGCGGCGCAGGGCCGGATCGTCGCGCCCGATGCGGTCGTGGCGGCGCGGCCGGACGTGATCCTGGCGTCGTGGTGCGGCAAGAAGGTCCGGCCCGGGAAGATCGCCGCGCGGTCGGGCTGGGACCGGATCCCTGCGGTCCGGGCGGGCCGGATCCACGAGATCAAGTCGCCGCTCATCCTGTCGCCGGGGCCCGCCGCGCTCACCGACGGGTTCGCCGCCATCCGCGCGGCGGTCGCGGCGGCGACGGTGGAGGGCGCGGCATGACCGGCGTGACCGGGTTCCTCGACCGGGGCGGGCCGGTCCTGTGGCTGATCGCGGCGCTCTCGGTCGCGACGCTGGCGCTGATCCTCTGGAAGATCTGGCGGCTCGCGCTGATGGGCGCGTGGTCGGGCGCGGCCAGCGAACGGGCCGCGCAGCTCTGGGCGGGCGGAGACCGCGCGGGAGCGCAGGAGATCGTCGCGGCACGGTCGAGCCTCCGGGCGGCGCTCGCCCGCGCGGCGATGGCGGCGCGGCTGGATGCGTCCCTGACCGAGGCGCAGGCGCGCGAGGAGACCGTGCGCGTCGCGAAGGCGGGCCTCTCCCGGGCGCGGGCGGGGCTGCGGATGCTCGACCTCGTGGTGACGATCGCCCCGCTGCTGGGCCTTTTCGGCACGGTGCTCGGCATGATCGCGGCGTTTCAGACCTTGCAGGAGACAGGGGCGCAGGCGGATCCCTCCGCGCTCGCCGGCGGCATCTGGGAGGCGCTGCTCACCACCGCGGCTGGAATGGGCGTGGCGATCCCCGCGTCGATGGCGCTGTCGTGGTTCGAAAGCGTGGTGGAGCGCGTGCAGGGCGACATGGAGGACCTCGCCACGCGCATCTTCACGCGGGGAGGGGGCTGATGTTCGCCTTCGCCCGCCCGCGCATCCGCCGCCGTCCGAGCCTGACGCCGATGGTCGACGTGGTGTTCCTGCTCCTCGTCTTCTTCATGCTCGCGGCCCGGTTCGGTCAGGACCAGGCGATCCCGCTGCAGATCGGCGTCGGGGCAGGGGCGTGGCAGGGGCCGCCCCGGCTGGTCGACGTCCTGCCCGACGGTCAGCGGCTGAACGGCGTGGCCGTGCCCCCCGATGCGCTCGTCGCGCGTCTGGCGGGGCTCGTCGAGAGCGCCACCGACCCGATCGTTCTGCGTCCGCGCGACGGCGCCTCGCTGCAGCGGCTCGTCGACGTGATGGAGACGCTTTCGGCTGCCGGATATACCGGCCTCGTGCTCGTGGAGGGCGGCTGATGGATTTCGGCGCACCCCCGGCCAGGCGACGCGGCGAGAGCATCGTGCCGATGATCAACGTCGTCTTCCTTCTGCTGATCTTCTTTCTGATGACGGCGACGATCGCCCCGCCCGATCCCTTCGGGACGGCTCCCCCGGAGGCCGAGGCCGCCCGGGCGGCGGAGCGGGCCGACATCCTCTTCGTCGGGGCGGGGGGGGAGCTTGCGTTCGGGGAGGTGCGCGGCGTGGCGGTCTTCGCGGCCGTTCCCGCCGGCGCGCCGCTGCTCGTCCGGGCCGATGCCCGCCTCGCGGCGGAGGATCTTGCAGGGATTCTCGCGCGTCTGGCGGGGGCGGGCGTGACCGAGGTGCGTCTCGTGGCGGTGGCGCGGTGAGGGGTCTCATCGAGATCCCTGCCTTCGCGGCCCTCGCGCTCGGCGTGCATCTCGCGCTCTTCGCGGGCTGGCCCGGCGGCGCGCCCGAAGGGGCGGGCGACTCCGGCGCCGCGGTGCTGTCGATCGAGGGTGCGAGCGGGGCGGTCGAGGCGATGGTCGCGGCGTGGGAGACGGCGCCCGCCCGCGCGACCGCCGCGCCCGGTCTCGACGCGCCTGCCGCCGTGGCGCCGGCCGGTCCGGCACCGTCGGCGGAAACGACGCCGGCGCCCGGAGAGACGGTGGCCGGCCTTCCCGCTCCGCAGCTTGCGGAGGACGTGCCGGACATCGTGCAGCCGGCGCCGGTCCCGCTTCCCGTGCCGGAGGTGGCGAGCGCGCCGGTGGCCCCGGTGGCGACTCCCGCAGAGGCG
>DATFKM010000171.1:0-16780 GCA_035268645.1 Paracoccaceae bacterium
CATCTCGACCGTCTCCTCGGCGGCCGGCATCTCGGGCTCGGTCTCGCCCTCGTCCGGCGTCACCACCGACTCGGCCGCGTCGACAGCCGCCTCGGACGCCGCCTCGGCCTGCCGCTCGACCGCCGCGGCGGCGTCCGCAAGCGCCTTTTCGGCGTTTGCCGCCGCCTCCGCGACCTCGGCCTCCAGCGCCTCGATACGGGCGTTCAGATCCTCCGGCAGTTCCGGCGCCTCCGGCATCTCAGGGGCGGCGTCCGCCAGCGACTCCAGTTCCGCCTCCAACCGCTCGATCCGGGCCTGAAGCGCGCCGTCGTCCCCGCCGAGATCGGAGACCCCTCGGCCCCCGGTCCCCGCCGTCCACAGCACCGCGAACAGCAGCGCCGCGCCGAGCGCCAGGCCCGCGATCCGTTCCGTCGACATCTTCTGACTCATTTCCTTCGATCCTCTCTCCGGCCGTCCAAGACGACGGCGCGCAAGCCGGCGCGCCCTTCCTGCGGGCCGCCGTGGCGATCCGCGCTCCCCCGGCCCGCCGCCGCGCACCGGTCAGACATGCTGCCCCCCGTTGATCTCGATCTCGACGCCCGAGACGTAGCTGCTTTCCGGGGTGCAGAGATAGTAGATGGTCCGCGCCACCTCCTCGGGCTGACCGAGGCGGCGCATCGGGATCTGCTCCACGATCCTGTCGGTGCCGGGCGAGAGGATCGCGGTCTCGATCTCCCCCGGCGCGATGGCGTTCACACGCACGCCGAGCGGGCCGAAGTCGTGCGCCATCTCCCGCGTCAGACCCGCCAGCGCCGCCTTCGAGGTGGCGTAGGCGGCGCCCGCGAAGGGATGCACCCGCGCCCCGGCGATCGAGGTGACGTTGACGATCGCCCCCTTCGCCGCGGTCAGCTCCGTCTTCAGCCCGCGCGCGAGCACCACGGGGGCGAAGAAGTTGACGTGGAACACCCGCCCCCAGACGCGCAGATCGGTGTCGAGCGTGCTCAGCCGCGCCCCGTCCTCGCCCTTGGGCGAGATGCCCGCGTTGTTCACCAGCGCCTCGAGCCGCCCGGTCGTCAGGCGCCGGCGGATCTCCTCCACCGCCTGGATCGTCGACTGCGGGTCCGAGAGATCGAGCTGGATGTGGTCCTCCGGCCCGGCCTCCCAAGGACAGTCCTCGGGGAACGGCGCGCGCGAGCAGGTGATCACGCGCCAGCCGGCCGAGGAGAAGCGCTTGACGGTCGCATGGCCTATGCCCCGGCTGGCGCCGGTCAGCAGGAGGGTCTTGCGCTCGGGCATGGAAGGACGGCTCTCCGGTCGGCTGATCTCGGGGCGGGGCTCGGACGGCACCATGCCGCGACGGGCCGCGCCGCGCAATCGCCGCGCGCCCGCGCCGGGCTCACGGGTTCAGGCGCCGCACCTCCCAGCGCCGGTCCGAAGGACCCTCGCGCCGCCAGCGGAAGCGGTCGTGCAGGCGGTGCGCGCCGTCGGCCCAGAACTCGATCTCGACCGGACGGATGCGGAAGCCGCCCCAATGCGGCGGGCGCGGCGGATCCAGGGGGTGCCGGGCCGCCACCTTCGCCACCTCCGCCATCAGCGTCCCGCGCGAGGCGAGCGGGCGCGACTGCGCCGAGGCCCAGGCCCCGAGGCGCGACTGCAGCCCGCGCGAGCGATAGTATTCGTCCGCCTTCGGCCCCTCCTCGCGTTCCACCACGCCGCGCACCCGAAGCTGGCGTCGCAGGCTCTTCCAGTGCAGCACCAGCGCCGCCTTGGCGTTGACGCCGAGCTCGCCGCCCTTGGCGCTCTCGTAGTTGGTGTAGAACACGAAGCCGCCGCCGCCCGCCGCCGGCTCGATCTCCTTCAGAAGCACCATGCGCACGTTCGGCAGGCCGTCCGCGTCGACGGTGGCGAGCGCCATGGCGTTCGGATCGTTGATCTCGGCGCCGGCGGCCTCCGCCACCCAGGCCTCGGCGATCGCGAAGGGGTCGCCCCCGGCGAAGGGGCCGATCCGGCGCTCGCTCTCGTCGATCTCGAAGGGGGCGGTCTCGGTGGTCATGGGCGCGTCTCCTCGACCCCGGACATCGGCCGAAGGCCGTCGCGCGTCAAGCGCGCGCCGCGTCGCGGCCGTCGCGCCTGGCCCCGCCGCGTCGCCGCTGTTCCGGCGCGCGTCGTGCGTGCCCGGCTCGCCCGACCCGTAGCCAGCCTTGCGCCGAATGTCGAACGAAAGGTGAACGCATCCGACGCGACCCGCCCGCGTCAGGCCGTCGGCGTCGCGCCCCCCAGCACCGTCCGGAACACCGACGCGTCCACGTTCCCGCCGCATAGGATCGCGGCCGCGCGCCGGCCGGCGAGGCGCCCGCGCTCCTGCATCAGCGCCGCGAAGGCCGCCGCCCCGGCCCCCTCGGCCACGTTGTGGGTGTCGGCGTAGAGGGCGCGCATCGCCTCGGCCACCTCGTCGTCGGTCACCCGCACGATCCGGCTCGCGCCCTTGCGCAGCATCTCGAGCGGTTGCGCCCAGGGCGCCCGGCAGGCCATGCCGTCGGCGAAGGTCGCCGCCGTCTCGGTGTTCACGACCGCGCCGGCCTCGAAGCTCCGGGCATAGGCGTCGGCATGGGCCGAGACCACGCCCACGACCTCGGTCGGCGCGCCGAGCAGGTCGCGCGCCAGGATGCAGCCGCAGGCGCCCGAGCCCATGCCGACCGGCACGTATATCGCGTCGAGCGTCGGCGCCCCGCGCAGGAGCTCCAGCGCATAGGTCGCCACGCCGAGCACGAGGTCGCGGTGGAAGGGCGGGATCAGGTGCAGTCCGCGTTCCTCGGCCGAAGCCGCGCAGGCCGCGCGCGCCGCCTCGAAGTCCGCGCCGTGCACCACAAGCTCCGCGCCCCAGGCCCGCATCGCCGCGTTCTTCTCGGCCGAGTTTCCCTCGGGGATCCAGACCTCGACCGGGAGGCCGTGACGGCGCGCCGCGAAGGGGATCGACTGACCGTGATTGCCCCGCGTCGCGGTGACGATGCCCCCGGGTCTTCCGGATTCGGAAAGCGTCTCGAGGTAGGTGATGCCGCCCCGCACCTTGAAGGCGCCGGTGGGGGTGTGGTTCTCGTGCTTGATCCAGACCTCGCAGCCGGCGCGCTCGGCGAGGAGGGGCCAGGCGTATTGCGGCGTCTCCGGCACGCCGCGGGCGCGGATCAGGTCGGCGGCGGCCTCGAGCTCGGAAAGCGTGACGTGCATCGACGGGGCTCCTGTTTCCGGGACGGTAGCGGGGGCGGCGCGGCGGGGAAAGGCCGCGCGGCTGGCGGCGCGTCGGCACGAAGGGCCGACGCCGTCGGCACGCGCCGCGCCCGAAGGGCCGACCCGCGCCCGACGCGCGCGGCATGAAGGGCGCGCCGGAGTCCGACGTCGTGCGCGCGAAAGGCAGACGTTCGCCGCACCGATGGCGCACGCCCGCCGCACGCCTCGCCCACGGCTGCGGCGCCGAACCCGGAGCGGTCCGCGGCGCTTGAAGCGTCCCCCGATCCGGTCTAGAGCCTCGCGCCACGGTGTGCGGGAGGCGGAGGACGCGCGATGGGCGGGCTGATGCAGGGCAGGCGCGGGCTCGTCATGGGTGTGGCGAACGACAAGTCGCTGGCCTGGGGCATCGCCCGGGCCTGCGCCGAGGCGGGCGCCGAACTCGCCTTCTCCTACCAGGGTGACGCGCTCGCCAAGCGTGTGCGCCCGCTGGCCGAGAGCGTGGGCGGCGACCCGTCGCTGGTGCTGCCCTGCGACGTGGCGGACGCCGCCTCGATGGACGCCCTCTTCGCCGAACTGCAGTCGCGCTGGGGCGGGCTGGACTTCCTCGTGCATGCCATCGGCTTCTCCGACAAGAACGAACTCCGCGGGCGCTACGTCGAGACGACGGCCGAGAACTTCCGCACCACGATGGACATCTCGGTCTACTCCTTCACCGCCGTCGCCCAGCGCGCCGAGAAGATGATGGCCGAGGGCGGCTCGATGCTGACCCTGACCTATTACGGGGCCGAGCGGGTGATGCCCCATTACAATGTCATGGGTGTCGCCAAGGCCGCGCTGGAGGCCAGCGTGCGCTACCTCGCGATGGACCTCGGCCCCAAGGGCATCCGCGTGAACGCCCTTTCGGCGGGCCCGATCAAGACGCTGGCCGCCTCCGGGATCGGCGACTTCCGCTACATCCTGAAGTGGAACGAGCTGAATTCGCCGCTGCGCCGCAACGTGACCACCGAGGATGTCGGCCGGTCCGGCCTCTATCTGCTGTCGGAACTCTCCTCCGGCGTCACCGGCGAGACGCATCACGTCGACGCCGGCTACCACGTCGTCGGTATGAAGGCCGAGGACGCGCCGGACATCGACGTCACCCAGGGGCGCAAGACGGCCGCGGAGTGAGGGGTTGGAGACCGCGCCGATCCAGCCGGGCCTGGCCGCGGCGCACCTCGCCGGCCCCGCGACGCCGGGGCCGGGCTTCATCCTGACCGCTCGGAGCGTCACCGCCCGCGACCGCCGCACGGCCCCCGTCACGGCCTGCGGCCCGCGAGTCGGCGCGAGCTTCAGGGCGGCTGCGAAGCGGGACCGCTGCGACGCGGCGAAGGCGCGGCTGGACCGGGCCCGTGGCGGGCCGACGGGCCTCATCGGCCTGCTCATCGCCCCGTCGGCCCGAGAGCGAAGGGAGAGGCGATGAGCCCGATGGACGCACGGCTGCCCCACGAAAAGGGCTTTCACGTCAGCTGGGACCAGATGCACCGTGACAGCCGGGCCCTCGCCTGGCGACTGGATCGCCACGGCCCCGGCGCCGAAGGGGCCTGGAAGGCCGTCGTCGCGATCACCCGCGGCGGCATGGTCCCGGCCTGCATCGTGGCGCGCGAACTCGGCATCCGCGTCGTCGACACGATCTCCGTAAGATCCTACGACCATCAGACCCAGGCCGACGCGGAGGTTCTGAAGGCGCCGGATGCGGCCCTCGTGGGCGCGGGCGAAGGCGTGCTTGTGATCGACGACCTCGTCGACAGCGGCAGGACCCTGGCGCTGGTGCGGGCGACCTATCCGAAGGCGCATTTCGCCACCGTCTACGCCAAGCCCAAGGGACGCCCGATGGTCGACACCTTCATCACCGAGGTGAGCCAGGATACGTGGATCTTCTTTCCGTGGGACATGGCGCTGCAATACGTGGAACCCTATCGCGGCGTCTGAGCGAGGCGGGCGCGAGGGCGGTCCCGCGGGCCTCCCCACCGCCCGCGGGACCTGTGCCGCTCCAGCCGTCACGCCGTCGCCGACGACGACGAACGGATCCGGGCGGCGTCCCCTCGCGACCGGCGCGTGTGGGGGGCCGGCCGTCGCCGGGCACCGGCGGCGCATCCGCAGGGTGCGACTCGGAACGTTCAAGTTCCGTTCATATCGATATGCCGAATCCGAAGGCGCACCAAGGGGGAATCGTGAGACGCGCGGGATCGGCGCTCCACGGACCGCCTCAACCCGCTGCGATGAAACTCAAAAAAAGGCCGCGCCATCGGCGCGGCCAGTTCGACAGGGAGGAGTGCGGAGCGACGTCGTCATGCCGGCCCGCATCCTCTTGATGCCATCCGAAGGTTAACGATTCGTGGCCGCCACCAGGACGGACCGCGAGCAAGACGGGAGAGCACGATGCAAGGGCTGATGATGGACGGGCCGCTGCTGATCTCGGGGGTGATGCGCCACGCGGCCGAGGCCTTCGGCGCGCGCGAGGTCGTCGAGAGCGGACCCGACGGCGCGCGCCGGACGCTGCGCTACGACGTCCTGCCCGGCCGCGCCGCGCGCCTCGCCAACGCGCTCGCGCGCCTCGGCGTCCGCCTCGGCGACCGGGTCGGCACCCTCGCCTGGAACGACCTGCGCCATCTCGAGGCCTATTACGCCGTCTCCTCGATGGGCGCGGTCTGCCTGACCATGAACCCCCGCTACGCGCCGGAGCAGCTCGCCTACATCCTCGATCACGCCGCGCCGAAGGTCGTGCTGGTCGACGCCGCCTTCGTCCCGCTCGTCGCCGCGCTGCTGCCGAAGCTCGCCTCCCCGCCGACCGTGGTGGTGACCACCGACGCCGCGGCGCAGCCGGAGACGCCCTTCCCCGCCCTCGACTACGAGGAACTCGTCGCCGCCGAATCCGAGGACTTCGCCTGGCCCCTCGACCTCGACGAACGCGAGGCCGCGGGCCTCTGCTACACCTCCGGCACCACCGGCGCGCCGAAGGGCGTGCTCTACTCCCACCGCTCCACCGTGCTGCACGCGATGATGGCGGTGATGCCCGGCGCCTGCGCCCTGTCCGAGCGCGAGACGGTGATGCCCGTGGTGCCGATGTTCCACGTCATGGCCTGGGGCATCCCCTACGCCGCGCTGATCGGCGGCGCGCGCATGGTGCTGCCGGGCCCGCGCCTCGACGGCGCCTCGCTCTGGCGGCTGATGGAGGCCGAGGGGGTGACGATGGCCGCCGGCGTGCCGACGATCTGGCTCGGCCTCCTCGAGGAGATGCGCGCCCGCGGCCGCGCGCCCGAGCGCTTCCGGCGCACCATGGTCGGCGGCTCGGCCCCCTCGCCCGCGCTGATCCGCGCCTACGAGGAGGAGTTCGGCGTCGAGTTCCTGCACGGCTGGGGCATGACCGAGATGAGCCCGGTCGGCACGCTCGGATCGATGCCGCCGGAGATGGACGGGCTTGCGACGGAGGCGCGGATCGCGGTGAAGGCCAAGCAGGGCCGCCCGGTGTTCGGCGTCTCGCTCGCGATTCTGGACGAGGACGAGCGCGAGCTGCCATGGGACGGCGAGAGCCGCGGCCGCCTCTGCGCGCGCGGCCCCTGGATCGCCTCGGCCTACTACCGCTCGGACGTCTCGCCGCTGACCTCGACCGGCTGGCTCGACACCGGCGACGTCGCGACGATCGACTCGAAGGGCTTCGTCACCATCGTCGACCGCGCCAAGGACCTGGTGAAGTCCGGCGGCGAGTGGATCAGCTCCATCGACGTCGAGAACGCCGCCTCGACCTGCCCCGGCGTCGCGATGGCGGCGGTGATCGCCGTGCCGCATCCGAAATGGGACGAGCGGCCGGTGATCGTGGTGCAGCCGACGGCCGAGGACCCGGCCGACCGGGAGCGCGTGCTGGCGCATCTCGCGGCGAAGCTGCCGAAATGGATGGTGCCCGACGACGTGATCATGGCCGAGGCGCTGCCCCTCGGCGCCACCGGCAAGGTCCAGAAGGCGAAGCTGCGCGAGGCGCATCGCGACCACCTCTCGGGCGGCGCGTGATTCACGCCCGCCGCGGGCGCGCGCCGGCCGCCGCCGGGCGGGAGGCGCCGCCGGCGCCGACGCGCGCCGAGGGGGGTCGATCCCCCCGAGGCGCGCAGCCCCCGCCCCAGGGCCGGGCGTGAGCCTCTCCGCCGCGCCCCCGGCCCCGGCGCGCGCCGCCCTCGGGGCGGTCCTGCTGCTGCTGCTCGGCGTGTTCCTGCTGACCTTCATGGGCGCGCAGATCAAGCTCCTCGGCGGGCGCTTCGCCTCGACCGAGCTCGCCGCCTGGCGCAACCTCTTCGGGATGATCCCGACGGCCGTCATCCTCGCCATGGCGCGGGACTGGCGGGCGCGCGGCCGGCCGCTGAAGCTCCGCCGCTGGAAGCTGGCGCTGATGCGCGGCGTGTTCGTCACCTTCGCGCAGCTCGCCTACTATCTCGCGCTGGTCAGCCTCGAATTCGCCACCGCCTCCACCCTGCTATTCGCCGGGCCGATGTTCGTCACGGCGCTGAGCGCGGTCCTGCTCGGATCGCCCGTCGGGCCGTGGCGCTGGGGCGCCGTCGTCGCCGGCTTCGCCGGCTGCGCGATGATCCTGCGGCCGGGGACGGACGCCTTCACGCTCGCCGCGCTGCTGCCGCTCTGCGCCGCCTTCGGCTACGCACTGACCTCGACCACCTCCAAGCTGATCGACGCGGAGGCGCCGACGGCGCTGATCAACCTCTATTCCTCCTGCTCGGCGCTGGTCGGGGCGGTGATCCTCGCCCTCGCCACCGGCGGCTTCACCCAGCCCGAGAGCCTCGCGGAGCTCGGCCTGCTGCTCGGCATGGGCGCCTCCGGAGGGACCGGCGTGGTGTGCCTGATCGCGGCCTACCGGCTGACCACGCCCGCCGTCGTCGCGCCCTTCGAGTATTTCGGCCTGCTCTTCGCCATCGCCCTCGGCTGGGCGATGTTCGGCGAGGCGCCCTTCGACACGCTGCTGCCGGGCGCGCCGGTGATCGTCGCCGCCGGGCTCGTCATCGCCTGGCGCGAGCGGCGGCGGAGCGCTTGACGCGGCCGCGGCGGCGGTATCCCTTCGCGCCTCCCGGACCGTAACGGAGTGAGAGACCATGCCCGACGCCAGCGCGCCCGCGGAGCTGATCGAGATGGGGGCGGCGAAGCTCGCCGAGGAGATGCGCGCCGGCCGCGTCTCGGCCGAGGAGGTGATGCGCGCCCATCTCGACCGCATCGCGGCCGTGAACGGCGCGGTCAACGCGGTGGTGACGCTGCGCGATCCCGACGACTGCCTCGCCGAGGCGCGCGCCGCGGACGCCGCGCGCAGGCGAGGCGAGGACGCCGGCCCGCTCGCAGGCCTGCCGATCGCGCTCAAGGACCTCGCGCCGACCAAGGGTCTGCGCACCACGATGGGCTCGCCCCTCTTCGCCGACTGGATCCCGCGCGAGGACGGCTTCCTCGCGGAGCGCATCAAGGGCGCCGGGGCGATCGTGATCGGCAAGACCAACACGCCCGAATTCGGCCTCGGCAGCCACACCTTCAACGAGGTGTTCGGCGCCACCAAGAACCCCTGGAACCCGGCGCTGACGGCGGGCGGGTCCTCCGGCGGCGGCTCGGTCGCGGCGGCGATGCGGATGCTGCCGGTCGCGGACGGCTCGGACATGATGGGCTCGCTCCGCAACCCGGCGGGCTGGGCCAACATCTTCGGCTTCCGGCCGACCTGGGGTCGCGTGCCGAACGTCGACTCGACGGACCTCTACGCCCACCAGCTCTCGACCAACGGGCCGATGGGGCGGAGCGTGGCGGACATGGCGCTGCTGCTCGACGCCCTCGCGGGCTGGGACGACCGCGCGCCGCTCGGCATCGCCGAGACGCCCGCCTTCCTGGCGGGGCTCGAGGGCGCCGAGGGCTCCGCCAAGGGCCTGCGCATCGGCTGGATGGGCGACTGGAACGGCCGCTGGCCGATGGAGCCCGGCATCCTCGAGACCTGCGAACGCGCGCTGAAGGTGTTCGAGGATCTCGGCGCGGAGGTCGTGCCGCTGGTCCCCGATCACGACTTCGAGGCGATCTGGGAGGGCTGGACGACGCTGCGCAGCTGGATGATGGCCGGGAAATACGCCGCCGACCACGCCGACCCGGAGCGCCGCGCCCGCCTGAAGCCCGAGGTGATCTGGGAGGTCGAGCGCGGCCTCGCCATGTCGGCGCTGGAGGTGCACCGCGCCGTCGAGAAGCGCGCCGACTGGCACCGGACGCTGGAGCGGGTCTTCGGCGGGGTGGACCTGCTCGCCGCGCCTTCGGCCCAGACCTGGCCTTTCCCGGTGGACTGGCGCTACCCGGAGGAGATCGCCGGCCGGACGATGGACACATACCACCGCTGGATGGAGGTGATGCTGCCCGCCTCCTTCTCCGGCCGCCCGGCGGTCAGCGTGCCCGCCGGCTTCTCGGGCCCCGAGGCGCGGGCGGAGGGGCTGCCCATCGGCCTGCAGCTGATCGGCCGCGTCCGGGCCGACCGGGAGGTGCTGCGCGCCGCCGCCGCGTTCGAGGCGGCGGCCGACTGGGCGAGGCGCACGCCGCCGGAGCCCGCGGCGGGCTGACGCACCCCGCCCCGGGCCGCGAAGGGCCCGGGGCGGCGGCTCGGCGTCAGGACCAGGTCTGCGCGTCCGGCGCGGCGTCCAGATGCGGCGCCTCGTTGAAGCTGACCAGCCAGAACCGGCCCGGACGCCCGGCGAGGCGCGACCAGCCGGCGTTCCGCGCCTGCATGTGCAGCCGGATCATCACCTCCGGCCCGCCATGCAGCGCCGCGGCGGCGCATTGGCCGATGACGCCGCCGGAGGTGATCGCGAGGATCTCGCCCTCCGGCGCGTCCGCGCAGGCCGCCTCTAGCGCGGCGGTCGTCCGCGTCTCGAACGCGTCCCAAGCCTCCTCGACTTCGAGGCTCCCGCGCTGCCAGAGCGACAGCGCCTCGCCGAGCGCGCGGAAATGGGCGCGGCGGTCGGACTTGGCGTGCGCCCGGTCGAGATGCGGCGCGTGCGCGCGCATCAGCGCGTCGGCGTCGTATTCGTTCCAGCCGGGATGCGGCTCCGGATCGGGCAGGTCGAGGCCCGCCGCCGCATAGGCCGCGGCGATCCCCTCCAGCGTCTCGCGATGGCGCGTCAGCGTGCCGAGGACCACGCGGGCCGGGCGCGCCCCCGACGCCGCCAGCCGCTCCCCGAGGAGGCGCGACTGGCGGTGGCCGAGGGCCGAGAGGCGGTCGTAGGTCGCCTCGCCGAAGCTCGCCTGGGCGTGGCGGACCAGCCGGATCTCCGGCATCAGGCGGGGTCCGGCCCGACGCGGACGAGCTGCTTGCCGAAGTTGCCGCCCTCCAGCAGCGCCATGAAGGCCGCCGGGGCGTTGTCGAGCCCCTCGGTCACGGTCTCTCGGTACTTCACGCGACCGTCGCGGACCATCGGCGCGACCTCGGCGAGGAAGGGGGCCATGCGCTCCTTGTGGTCGAACACGATCAGGCCCTGCACGCGCAGGCGCTTGGTGAGGATGAAGCGCCAGGCCTTCGGCAGCGGCATCACCTCGGAGAGATCGGCGCCCGAATACCAAGAGATCATCCCGCAGACCGCGATGCGCCCCCAGGTGCGCATGTTCGGCAGCACCGCCTCCAGCGTCTTGCCGCCGACGTTCTCGTAATAGACGTGGACGCCGTCGGGCGCGGCCTCGGCGATGGCCGTCTCGAGCTCCGCCTTCGAGAGGGCGCGGTGGTCGAGGCAGACGTCGCAGCCCAGCTCCTCCACCGCGAAGGCGCACTTGTCGTCGCCGCCCGCGACGCCGATCACCCGCATGCCCTTGTTCTTGGCGAGCTGCGAGACGAGCGAGCCCACGGCCCCCGTCGCCGCCGAGACCACGACGGTCTCCCCCGGCTCGGCCTCGGCGATGTCGTTGAGGCCGACCCAGGCGGTGTGCCCCGGCATGCCGAGCACGCCGAGCGCGGTGGAGATCGGCGCGATGGTGGGGTCGATCTTTCGCGCGCTCGCGCCGTCCGAGAGGCCGTGCGAGGTCCAGCCGAGGCGCTCGGCCACGATGTCGCCCGGCTTGAAGCCGGGGTGGCGGGACTCCATCACCTCGGCGACGACCTCGCCCTCCATCGTGCCGCCGATCGGCACCGGGGCGGCGTAGGACTTGGCGTCGTCCATCCGCCCGCGCATGTAGGGGTCGAGCGAGAGCCAGACGGTGCGGGCGAGGAACTGGCCCTCGCCGGGCTCGGGAAGCGGCGCCTCCTCGAGGCGGAAGTTCGCCGCGGTCGGGCGGCCCTTGGGGCGTTCGGCGAGGACGATGCGCGTCATGGTCGACATTGTGGGGTCCCTCCCTCGGGGTCTCCGGCATTCGGGGCGGAGCATGGCTTTGGGCGGCACGGGTGACAAGGCGGCGCGGGCGGTGGCGGACGGGCCCGCCGCCCGGGGGCTGCGGCCGAGGGTCTACGCCCCGCCGCCGGGGCCGCCGCGCGTATTGCACGCCGACGCGGCGCTGGTGGCGGTGGAGAAGCCGGCCGGACTGCTGACGGTGCCGGGGCGGGGCGACGGGATGGCGGACTGCCTCGTCGCCCGCGTCGCCGCGGACTTCCCGGGCGCGCGGGCGGTGCACCGGCTGGACCTCGACACCTCCGGCGTCGTGGTGCTGGCGCTGACGGCGGAGGCGCACCGGCATCTCGGCCTGCAGTTCGAGCGGCGGCGGGCGGAGAAGCGCTACGTCGCCGTCGTCGCCGGCGGGCCGGAGGCGGAGGCGGGTCGGATCGAGGCGCCGCTCGCCGTCGATTGGGAGCGGCGGCCGCGCCAGCGCATCGACCCGGCGGGCCGCCCGGCGGTGACGGACTGGCGGCGGCTCTCGGACGATCCGGCGGCGCCGCCGCGGGGGCGGGCGCGGCTGGCGCTGGCGCCGCTGACCGGGCGAAGCCATCAGCTCAGGGTGCATCTGGCGGAGGCGGGCTGGCCGATCCTCGGCGATCCGATCTACGCCGACGCCGACGCCTACGCCGCCGCGCCGCGGATGCTGCTGCACGCCGAGGCGCTGGCGCTTCGCCATCCCGACGGCGGCGCTCCGATCCGGTTCGAGGCGCCGGCGCCGTTCTGAGCCGGCCGCGGGGACGGGGCGTCGCAGGGGGGCGGCGCCGGGTGCGGGCGGACTATCTGACCGGGTGATGACCGAGACCGCTTCCCCCTCCCGCCCCGCCTCGCGCCGCCCCCTCGCCCGCCTCGCGGCGATCGGCCCGCTCGAGCGGATGCTCTCCGCCCCCGCGGAGCCGCGCCCGCCGCGCCGCGCGCGGGGCGAGATCGCGCTCGCGCTCCTCTGGGGCGCGCTCTGCCATCTGATCTTCGGGGCGGCGGTGCTCGCCATGATCCTCGGCATGGCATTCGGCATGTCGGAGAGCTTCGGGCGCGTGCCGCAGCCTTGGGCCTGGGCCGTCAACCTGCTGCTTCTGCTGCAGTTTCCGATGGCGCATTCGCTGTTGCTGACGCGGCGCGGACGCGGCTGTCTGGGCCGGGCGGCGCCGCTCGGCGCCGGGCGGACGCTGGCGACGACGACCTACGCCATCGTCGCCAGCCTGCAGCTCCTCGCGCTGTTCCTGCTCTGGACGCCCTCCGGCACGGTCTGGTGGCGAGCCGAGGGCTGGGCGCTGGCGGGGATGCTGACGCTCTACGCGGCGAGCTGGGGCGTGCTCGTGAAGGCGAGCTGGGACGCCGGGGCCGAGGTGCAGTCGGGCGCCCTGGGGTGGATCTCCCTTCTTCGTGGGGCGAAGCCGGTGTTCCCGCCGATGCCCGTTCGGGGATTGTTCTCGTGGATCCGCCAGCCGATCTATCTCGGCTTCGCGCTGACGACCTGGACCGTGCCGGTCTGGACGCCGGACCAGCTGATGCTCGCCTCGGTGCTGACGGGGTACTGCGCGCTCGGGCCGCTCCTGAAGGAGCGGCGCTTCGAGGACATGTTCGGCGCGCGCTGGCACGCCTATCGGGAGAGGACGGGATACTGGTGGCCGAAGTGAGCAGCGCGCAGGAGACGGCGATCTACGATGCCGCGGCGGCGCATTGGTGGGACGACTCGTTGCGCTGGGTGCGGACCCTGCAGGCGATGGTTCCCGCCCGCCTCGCGGCGTTCGAGGCGGCGGGGGCCGAATGGGCGGGCCGCGACGTGCTCGACCTCGGCTGCGCGGGCGGCTTCATGGCGGAGGCGCTGGCGGCGCGCGGCGCGCGGGTGGAGGGCATCGACCCCTCCGCCGATGCGATCGCCGCGGCGAAGCGGCATGCCGGCGAGGCGAGGCTCGACATCGGCTACCGCGTCGGGGAGGGCGAGGCCCTGCCCTACCCGGACGCGAGCTTCGACGCGGTGGTCTGCGTCGACGTGCTGGAGCACGTCCGCGACCTCGGCGCCGTGCTGGCGGAGGTCCGGCGGGTGCTCAGACCCGGCGGGCGGTTCCTGTTCGACACCATCAACCGCAACGCTCTCGCGACCTTCGCGGTGGTGACGGTGGCCGAGCGCTGGCTCGGCCTGCTGCCGCGGGGCGCGCACGATCCGGCGCTGTTCATTCGGCCGGCGGACCTGCGCCGGGCGCTGGAGAGGCTGGGCTTCGAGGTGGGGCGCTTCGGCGGGCTCGGACCCGTCGGCGTCGGGCGGCGCGGCGACTTCCGCTTCGGACGGCATCCGGGGACGGCGATCATCTACCACGGCACGGCGCGCAAGCCCGACTGAAGGCGCCACGCCGCGGCCGGGCGCCCCTCGGGCCGCGCCCTGCGCGGACCGGCCGGCCGAGGGGGGTCGATCCCCCCGAGGCCGGCGCGCCGGTCAGGGATCCGGCGCCGCGGCGGCTTCGGCTATGCACGCTCCGGGGTCCGTCGCCGCCATCCCGTCTCCGGCGAGGAGCGGCCCGCACGCGGCGGGGACGTGCACGGCGCGAAAGGCGCGGTCAGCGTTCGTCCGCGAACACCTTCGCCAACGTCGAGGGCGGCGTACGGGCGAGGCGCAGCAGCGGCGCCGCCGCGGCGATAGCCGAGACGCCGAGGGCGAGCAGCACCAGCCGCGCCCACTCGCCCGGGAACAGATGCAGCGGCAGGCGCCAGCCGAAGGCCTCGACGTTCACCACCGCCACCAGCGCCCAGGCGAGCGCGACGCCGAGCGGCACCGCCGCGAGCGCCGTCATGAGCGCCAGCGCCATGGTCTTGCCGAGCTCCATCGCCGCCAGCCGCCGCCGCGGCACGCCGAGCGCCCAGAGCGGCGCGAGCTGCGGCAGCCGCGCCGCGCCGAGCGTCGCGAGGGCGGTCAGCAGCGCCAGCCCCGCCACCGCGAAGGTCAGCACGTTCAGCGCCGCGGTCACCGCGAAGGTGCGGTCGAAGATCGTCGTCGAGAGCCGCTTCAGCCCGGCCTGATCGATGCTGCGGTCGACCGGCGGCCCCTCCGGCCCCGTCAGCGCGGCGAGGAAGGCGTCGGTGGCGCCGGGATCGAGGCGCACGCCGAAGCCGGTCGGCGGCGGGCCGGGAAACGCCTCGGCATGGGCGCCGAGCGAGAGGCGCACCTGGCCCTTGGGGTTGCCGTAGTCCGCGTAGACGGCGGCGACCTCGAAGCCGCGCGCCCCGCCGGGGGCCGGCAGGCGCAGGCGGTCGCCGGGCGCGAGGTCGAGGCGGCGGGCGAGCTGCTCGGAGATCAGCGCCGCCTCGCCCGCCGCGACGCGGTCCCAAGGCGCCGCGCCGGCGGCGAGCAGCGGCCAGCGCTCCCTGTAGGTGGCGTGGTCGCGGAAGCCGACGACCTCGACCGGCAGCCCCGCCAGCACCGTCTCTGCGCGGCGCTCGGGCAGCACCGCGCGCACCTCCGGCCGGTCCGCCATCCAGGCGCGGAGCTCGGCCGCCGCCTCCGGCGAGGGCGCCGAGACGTAGGCCTCGGCGGCGAGCCGGTCCTCGAGCCAGGTGGTGAAGGTGAGGCGGAAGCCGCCGACCATCGTGCCGACGCCGATGTTGACCGCGAGGGCGAGCAGGAGCGCCATCAGCGCCAGCGAGAGCCCCCCGAGGTTCTGCCGCGCGTCCGCCACCGCCCACCGCGCGAGCGGCGAGCGCGCCAGCCGCGCGAGCCCGGCGAGCGCCAGCGCCAGCAGCGGCGGCAGCGCCAGCGCCGCGCCCACGAGGATCGCGCCGAGCAGCGCGAAACCCGCCGGCAGCCCCTGACCCGCGGCGATCAGGACCAGCGCGGCGAGGCCGAGCGCGAGGGCGCCGCCGGTCTGCAGGCGCAGGCGCCGGACCGCGGCGGCGCGCCAGGCCTCCGGCCGCGCCGCTTCCAGCACCGGCAGCGTCGCGGCCTTGGCGATGTAGCCCGCGGCGGCGGCGAGCGCGCCCGCGAGGCTCATGCCGAGGCCGGCCAGCACCCAGACCGGCGAGAGCGAGAGCTCCCCCGGCACCCGCGCGCCGTAGAGACCCCGGAGCGAGAGCGCGACGTCGGGCAGCAGCACCGAGGCGACGACCCCGCCGAGGGCGACGCCGGCGAGCCCCGCGATCAGCGCCAGCGCCGTGATCTCCGCCAGCAGCGCCGCGGCGAGGCCGCGCGCGGAGACGCCGCAGGCGCGCAACGTGCGGAACAGCGGGCGGCGCTGCTCGAACGCCAGCCCGACGGCGCCGTGCACGATGAAGAGGCCGACGGCGAAGGCCAGCAGCCCGAAGGCGGTGAGGTTCAGATGGAAGCTGTCGCTGAGCTGCGCCGGATCGGCGGCGGGCGCGGCGGCCTGCCGGCGGAGCGCGGGGGCGACGTCCTCCAGCGGCGGCAGGGGGCGCGGGCTTTCGCCGATCATCAGCCGCGAGAGGGCGCCCTCGAGCCCGAGGATCGGCTGGGCGAAGCCGATGTCGGCGACGAGGAGCCCGGGCGCGAGGCTCGGCGCCGGGGTCAGGGGCGGCAGCGGGCCGTTCGGGGTCTCCGGCCGGTCGCCGGGGGCGAGGCCGAGGGCGTCGAGCGTCTCCGGCGCGATCAGGGTGCGGCCGGGGGGCGTGACGAAGGGCGCGAAGTCGACCGGGGCGGCCCCCGCCTCGCCGCCGGCGGCGGGTCCGAAGAGCGCGAGCCCGGCGGCGGCGGGCAGCGAGATCGGCTCGAGGCCGAGCAGGCGCAGGCGCTCCTCGCCGATGGCGACGCGGCCCTCGACCACCGGCGAGACCGGCCAGCCGGCGCGGCGGAGCGCGGGGAAGGCCGATTGCGGGATCGCGCCGCCGTCCCGCGCCACGAGGACGTCGAGACCGCCGCCCGAGAAGCTCTCGGCCGCGCGGTCGTAGGCGGCGCGGGCCTCGGCGTTGAGCGCCTGCACCCCGGTCCAGAGCGCGGTGGCCGCGGCGAGGCCGAGCAGGAGCGCGACGAGGAGCAGCGGCCGGCGGCGCCAGTGCGAGAGGAGCGCGCGGAGGATCGGCGCCGGCGCCGCGCCGCTCACGAGACGGCCCGGGCCGATGCGGCCTCGGGCGCGAGGCGCCCGGCGGAGAGGTGCAGCGCCCGGCCCATGCGCGCGGCGTGGCGCGGCGAGTGGGTGACCATCAGCACCGCGGCGCCGGCGGCGCCGGCG
>DATFKM010000172.1:0-11550 GCA_035268645.1 Paracoccaceae bacterium
GACCTCCTCATAGTCGATCAGCCCGTCCTGGCGGCGCACGCCGTAGTGGACGGCGTCGAACCACTTGCCGGAGAGGTTGGGCTTGGCGCCGTGGGTGAGGTGGCCGCCGGCCGAGAGGTCCATGCCGAGGATGGTGTCGCCCGGCTTCAGGAGCGCGAGGAACACCGCCTGGTTGGCCTGGCTGCCGGAGTGGGGCTGCACGTTGGCGAAGCCGCAGTTGAAGAGCCTGCAGGCGCGGTCGATGGCGAGGCGCTCGGCCTCGTCGACGTGCTGGCAGCCGCCGTAGTAGCGCCGGCCCGGATAGCCCTCGGCGTACTTGTTGGTCATCACGCCGCCCTGCGCCTCCATCACGGCGCGGCTGACGATGTTCTCGGAGGCGATCAGCTCGATCTCGTCGCGCTGGCGCTCGAGCTCGCGCACGGTGGCGGCGTGGAGTTCGGGGTCGCGCTGGGCGAGGGTCTCGTCGAAGAAGCCGGGGTCGCGGGTCTGCGCGTCCATGGGGGTCTCCCGTGTCTGCCTGCGGCGGTCGGGGCCCGCGCGCTCCGGCGGAGCGGCGACGGGCGCGATCCTGCGAGGTCATAGCGCGTCCCGGCCCGTTTGACACGCCCCCGCGCGTGCGGCGCGGCTTCGCGGCGCGGGCGGGGGGCGGCCTTGAAGCGGCCCGACCGGCGCGTCATGGTCCCGAGGCGCGCGGCCCGGAGGGGGCCGCGCCTCCGAGGGACGGGCCGCGCCGATGATCACCTCGCCCCCCACCGCCGGCGACAGGGCCGAGGCGCCGGACGCCAGGCTGCCCTTCGCGCCCCGCATCCGCTTCGTGCGCTCCGAGGCGCCGGCGGCGGAGATCGCGCACGACCGGCTGACCGGGCGCTACGGGCAGGCCGAAGCCGGGGCGGCGGACGTCGTGGTGGCGCTCGGCGGCGACGGGCTGATGCTGCAGACGCTTCAGGCGCTCGAGGGCACGGGCGTGCCGGTCTACGGCATGCATCGCGGCACCGTGGGCTTCCTGATGAACGACTACGTCGAGGACGGGCTGCTGGAGCGGCTGGCCGAGGCGGAGCCGGCGGTGATCAGTCCCCTGCGCATGACGGCGCGCTGCCGGGGGGGGGAACTCCGCACCGAGCGGGCGATCAACGAGGTGAGCCTGCTGCGCGAGCGCCATCAGGCGGCGAAGGTGCGGATCCTGATCGACGGGCGCGAGCGCATGGCCTCGCTGGTCTGCGACGGGGTGATGGTGGCGACGCCGGCGGGCTCGACCGCCTACAACTACTCCGCGCACGGCCCGATCATCCCCATCGGCGCCGAGATCCTGGCGCTGACGCCGGTTTCGGCGTTCCGCCCGCGGCGCTGGCGGGGGGCGCTGCTGCCCACGACGGCGACGGTGACGCTCGAGGTGCTGGAGCCGGAGCACCGGCCGGTCTCGGCCACCGCCGACAACCGCGAGGTGCGCCATGTCGAGCGGGTGGAGATCGCGCTCGACCGGACGGTGGCGCACACGCTGCTGTTCGATCCGGGTCACGGGCTCGAGGAACGGCTGATTCGCGAGCAGTTCGCCTGAACCGGGCGCCCCGCGCGGCCCCGCCCCGGCGGGGCGGCGCCGCGGCGAGCGGGGGGTCGATCCCCCCCGAGCCGCGAGCCCCCGGATGGGGTCGGGCGCGCCGGCGGCGTTGAAATCCGCGGCCGGAGGGGCCATTCCCTGAGGCGGCTCCGCACGGGGCCGGGGCAGGGAGGCGCGCCATGGCGCTGAGCGTCGGAGAGCAGGTCCGCTGGTGGTCGATCGGCTTCGCCGTCTTCATCGCCTTCGCCTGGGTGATGTCGGACGTGCTGCTGCCGTTCCTGGCCGGGGCGGCGCTGGCCTATTTCCTCGATCCCATCGCCGACCGGCTGGAGACGCGGGGCCTCTCGCGCCTCGCCGCGACGGCGCTGGTGACGCTGCTGATGATCGGGCTGTTCCTCGCGGTCTTGCTGATCCTGATCCCGGCGGCGGTCAATCAGGCGCAGAGCCTGGTGGAGACGCTGCCCGACTACGCGAGCCGCCTCGACGAATACGTCCGCCGGCGCTACCCCGACGCCCTCGAGGAGGGCGCGCCGCTGGCCGAGGCGGTGAACACCCTGCAGGCGCGCGCCAAGGAATGGAGCGTCTCGGCGCTGCAGAGCGCCTGGACCGGCGGTCTCGCGGTGATCGACTTCCTGACCCTGATGATCGTGACGCCGGTGGTCGCCTTCTACATGCTGCTGGACTGGGACCGGCTGATCGCGCGCATCGACGCCTACGTGCCGCGCGACCACGTGCGCACCGTGCGCGAGATCGCGGGGAACGTGGATTCGGTGCTGGCGGGCTTCGTGCGAGGGCAGCTGACGGTGTGCATGATCCTCGGCACGTTCTACGCGATGGCGCTGATGGCGGTCGGCCTCGACTTCGGGCTGGCCATCGGCTTCTTCGCGGGGCTGATCAGCTTCATCCCCTTCATCGGCTCGATCACCGGGGGTCTGATCTCGCTCGGCGTGGCGCTGGCGCAGTTCTGGGGCGATCCGATCATGATCTTCGCGGTCGCCGGCATCTTCCTCGTCGGGCAGGCGGTCGAGGGCAACGTGCTGACGCCGAAGCTGGTCGGCGGTTCGGTCGGGCTGCATCCGGTGACGCTGATGTTCGCGCTCGCCGCCTTCGGCTATCTGCTCGGCTTCACGGGCCTGCTGATCGCGGTGCCGGCGGCGGCGGCGATCGGCGTGCTGTTCCGCTTCGCGATGGGCAAGTACATGGAAGGGCGGCTCTATCGCGGCCTCGCCGCGACCTTGGAGGGCGAGGCGCAGGCCGAGTATCTGGCGGCCGAGGCGTTTCCGCCGGATCCGCCGGAGGCGGAGGACCGGCGCGATGCGGGCTGAGGGTCCCGGCGGGCAGCTGGCGCTGGCGCTGCCGGCGCGCCCGGCGACGGGGCGCGCCGATTTCGTGGTTTCGGGCTCCAACCGAACGGCGCTGGCGCAGGTCGACGCCTGGCGCGCCCGGCCGGGCGGGGCGCTGGCGCTGACCGGTCCCGAGGGCGCGGGCAAGTCGCACCTCGCCGCCGTCTTCGCGGCCGAGAGCGGGGCGGCGACGCTGCCGGGCGCGGCGCTGGCGGGCATGGCCCCGGGGTCGGAGGCGCTGCGGGCGCCGGCGAGGGCGCCGGCGCTGGCGCTCGAGGACGCCGACCGCGCGCTGGCGCTGGGCGGCGCGGCGGCGGAGCAGGGCCTCTTCCACCTGATCGGGGTGCTGGCGGCGGCGGGGCGGCCGCTGCTGCTCACGGCCCGCGCGGCGCCGGCGCGCTGGGGCGTGGCGCTGCCCGACCTCGCCACGCGCCTCGCGGCGCTGCCGGTGGCGCGGCTGGCGCCGCCCGACGACGCGCTGATGGAGGCGCTGGCGGCCAAGCTGTTCGCCGACCGCCAGATCCGCGTGGAGCCCGGCCTGCCGCGTTACCTCGCGCTGCGGGTGGAGCGCAGCCACGCCGCGCTCGCCGCGGCGGTGGCGACGCTGGACCGGGCGGGGCTCGCGCGGGGGCGGGCGGTGACGCGGCGCCTCGCGGCCGAGATCCTCGGCCGCGCCGGCGCGGCGGACATGGAACCGTCGCCGCCGACGCGGTAGAAGCGTAGGCATGAGAGCCGATTTCCTCGCCGCGCCCTGCGCGCCCGACCCGGACCGGATCGCGGAGTTCGACGCCGCGGGCCCGGAGCGCTTCTTCAACCGCGAGCTCTCCTGGCTCGCCTTCAACTGGCGGGTCCTCTCGGAGGCCGAGAACACGGCGCATCCGCTGCTGGAGCGGGTGCGGTTCCTCTCGATCTCGGGCGGCAACCTGGACGAGTTCTATTCGGTGCGCGTCGCGGGGCTGCGCGGGCTGCTGCGCGGCGGGGTCGACGCCGTCTCGGCCGACGGGCTGACCGCCGGCCAGCAGCTGGAGCGGATCGACGCCGACGCGCGGGCGCTGATGGCGCGTCAGCAGTCGGTCTGGGACCGGCTGCGGGCCGAACTCGCCCGCGAGGGGATGGAGGTGCTGGACCGCGCCGCCCTGTCCCGCGCCGACGCCGCGCGGCTGGAGAAGCACTTCGTCTCGCAGGTGTTCCCGGTGGTCACGCCGCTGGCGATCGACCCGGCGCATCCGTTCCCCTTCATCCCGAACGAGGGCTACGCGCTGGCGCTGCAGCTGCGCCGGGTGCGCGACGACGAGCCGCTCGACGCGCTGCTGCCGGTGCCGGGGATGGTGCCGCGGTTCCTGCGCCTCGACGCGCTGACCGGCGGCGGCGGGGAGGGCACGATCCGCTGGCTGCCGGTCGAGGAGCTGCTGATGCTCTTCATCGACCGCCTGTTCCCGGGCTACCGCATGGTCGGTCACGCCGCCTTCAAGGTGCTGCGCGACAGCGACCTCGAGGTCGAGGAGGAGGCCGAGGACCTGGTGCGCGAGTTCGAGACCGCGCTGAAGCGCCGCCGGCGGGGCGAGGTGATCCGCCTCAAGATCACCGCCGACGCGCCGCAGGACCTCAAGGACCGCATCGCCGACGAGCTGGGCGTGGCGCGCGAGGAGACGGTCGAGATCGGCGGCGTGATCGGGGTCAAGAACCTCTCGGAGCTGGTGATCAAGGACCGCCCCGAGCTTCTGTTCCATCCCTACGTGCCGCGGATGCCGGAGCGGGTGCGCGACCACGGCGGCGACATCTTCGCGGCCGTGCGCCAGAAGGACATGCTGCTGCACCACCCCTACGAGAGCTTCTCGATCGTGGTGCGGTTCCTCGAGCAGGCGGCGCGCGACCCGGACGTGGTGGCGATCAAGCAGACGCTCTACCGCACGAGCTCCGACAGTCCGATCGTCGATGCGCTCTGCGAGGCGGCGGAGGACGGCAAGAGCGTCACCGCGCTGGTCGAGCTGAAGGCGCGCTTCGACGAGGCGGCGAACATCCGCCAGTCGCGCAAGCTGGAGCGGGCGGGCGCGCAGGTGGTCTACGGCTTCATCGACTGGAAGACGCATGCCAAGGCGAGCCTGGTGGTGCGTCGCGAGGGCGACCAGCTGGTGACCTACACCCATTGGGGGACGGGCAACTACCACCCGATCACGGCGAACATCTACACCGACCTGAGCCTCTTCACGACGGACGCGACGCTGGGGCGCGATTCGGCGCGGCTGTTCAACTACGTCACCGGCTACGCCGAGCCCGAGGGGCTGGAGGCGATCAAGCTCTCGCCCGCGACCCTGAAGCGCCATCTGATCGCGGGGCTGGAGCGCGAGGCCGGGCACGCCCGCGCCGGACGCCCGGCGCAGGTCTGGGCCAAGATGAACGCGCTGATCGATCCCGAGGTGATCGACGCCCTCTACGCCGCGAGCCGCGCGGGGGTGGAGATCGACCTCGTGGTCCGCGGCATCTGCGGGCTCAGGCCCGGCGTGCCGGGGCTCTCGGAGACGATCCGGGTGAAGTCGATCATCGGGCGCTTCCTCGAGCATTCGCGCATCGTCTGCTTCGGGAACGGCGCGGCGCTGCCGCATGCGGGGGCGGAGGTCTGGATCAGCTCGGCCGACTGGATGGGGCGCAACCTGAACCGCCGGGTGGAGACGCTGGTGCCGATCCGCAACGAGACGGTGCATGCGCAGATCCTGGAGCAGGTGATGGCCGCGAACCTGCGCGACGAGGCGCAGAGCTGGGTTCTGCAGCCCGACGGACACTGGATCCGGGCCGAGGCGCCGGAAGGCGAGGCGGCGTTCAACGCGCACGAGTTCTTCATGCAGAACCCCTCGCTCTCGGGTCGCGGGCGGGCGGGGGCGGAGGACGCGCCGCGCCTCGCCACCCGGCTCGACCCGGCGGAGACGAAGGAACCGGATGACGCCGCGGCCGGCTGATCGCGGGGCCGGGTTCTGGCGTGCGCCGAAGCGGCGGCGGGTATTGACCGCCGCCGTCCCGGCATGCGAGCCGAGACGGGCCCGACGACGCAGCGAGGGAGCGCGCCCATGATCCCGCCGTCCGCCGAGCCGTCCTTCGGCGGCGCGGTCCCCGGCGCCGAGGGCCTTGGGGAGGCGCGCCGCATCGCCGTCATCGACGTCGGCTCCAACTCGGTGCGGATGGTGGTCTATTCGGCGCTGTCGCGCTCGCCGGCGTATTTCTTCAACGAGAAGGTGCTCGCCGGACTCGGCTCCGAGCTCGCCGCGACCGGGCGGCTCGCGTCCGCGGGCCGGCGGCGGGCGCTGGCGGCGCTGGGGCGCTTCGCGCGGCTCTGCACGCTGATGCGGGTCGACGACGTGGTGGCGGTGGCGACGGCGGCGGTGCGCGAGGCCGAGGACGGCGACGACTTCGTGGCCGAGGTGGCGGCGCGCACGGGGCTCGCGCTCCTCGTCGCCTCGGGCGAGGACGAGGCGCGGCTGGCGGCGCAGGGCGTGCTGCTCGGCTGGCCCGACGCCGAGGGGCTTGTCGCCGATCTCGGCGGCGCCAGCCTGGAGCTCGCGCCGGTCGGCGGCGGCGCGGTGAAGCCGGGGGTCACGCTGCCGCTCGGGCCGCTTCGGCTCGGCGGCCTCGCAGGCGGGGCGGGGGCCGTCGACGAGGCCGTCGACGCGGCGCTGGGGCGGGCCGCTGACGTGATCGGGCCGCCGGGCGGGCGGCTGCACCTCGTGGGCGGGGCGTGGCGCGCGCTCGCCAAGCTGCACATGGCGCGCACCGACTACCCGATCCAGGTGCTGCACGAGTTCGAGATGCCGGCCGCCGCCATGCGCGGCCTCGCCGACGGCGTGGCGCGGGAGGCGCCCGAGGCGATCGGCCGGACCATCTCCGCCTCGCGCGAGCGGCTGGAGGTGATCCCGCTGGCGGCGCGGGTGCTGGCGCGGCTGATCGAGGCGGCGCAGCCGGTCTCGGTCGCCGTCTCGGCCTTCGGGCTGCGCGAGGGGGTGCTGTGGGAGCGGCTGCCGAAGGCGATGCGCACCGAGGACCCGCTGCTCTCGGCCGCCGCGGAGATGGAGCGACGCCTCGCGCGGTTCCCGGGTTTCGGCGACGAACTCGCCGCGTGGCTGGCGCCGCTGTTCCCGGACGCGCCCGCGCGGCGGCGCCGGCTGATCGCGGCGGCCTGCCGGCTGAACGACGTGGCCTGGACGGCGCATCCCGATTATCGCGACCAGGCGGTGTTCGAGACGGTCTACCGCGCCAACCTCTCGGGCGTCGGCCACGGCGAGCGCGCCTGGCTCGGCGCGGCGCTGCGCCACCGCTACAAGGCCGGCAGGACCAAGCGCGAGGACGTGCCGGCGCTGGCGCTGCTGAGCGACGCGGAGCGGGCCGAGGCGCGGATGCTGGGCCGGGCGATCCGCCTCGGCACGATGCTCTCGGGCTCGGCCCCCGGGGTGCTGCCGCATTGCGCGCTGCGCGCCGGCCGGCGGGAGCTGGCGCTGCTGCTGGCCCCGGATTTCGAGGCGCTTGCCGGCGAGGCGGTGGCGAAACGCCTCGGCGCGCTGGCCGAAAGCGCGGGTCTCGCGCCCCGGCTCGGGACGCTCGAACCGGCGGCCTGACACCGACGCCTCGAGACCGGAACCCATCGAGTTTCGGCCGCACGGCCCGTGCGTCCGCGCGCGCCGGCGGTGCGTCGAGGCGGGCCGTGATCGTCGGGAGAAGCCGAGAGAGAGCCCGAAAAAAAGCGGCCCGCCACGAAGGCGGGCCGACCTCCCTAGACTTGGGCCGTTTCTTGTCCAGAATTGGTAATTGATGGCGAAGCGAGACGCAAGCTTCACCGGTTCTGCCATGCTGCACCTGCGAATGTTCGCGTGACGTCCGCTGCGACCGCGAAGACGTCGCGGTCTTCGTGCCGTTTCCCTTCGCCGCTGCGGCGCCCGGCGCGGACCCCGGCATCCCCCGCCCGCGCGAGCGCCGATTCGCACCGCGGCGCCGGCGTTGCGGTGCGCCCGCCCCTCGGCTATCGACGCGCGACGTCCGGACCTCGGGAGATCCCAGAATGCGCCTCAGCCGCTACTTCCTGCCCGTCCTGAAGGAGACCCCGGCCGAGGCGCAGATCGCCTCGCACCGGCTGATGCTGCGCGCCGGGATGATCCGTCAGCAGGCGGCCGGCATCTATTCCTGGCTGCCGCTCGGCTGGAAGGTGCTGAACCGCATCGAGACCATCGTGCACGAGGAGCAGCGGCGCGCCGGGCACCTGCCGATGCTGATGCCGACGATCCAGCCCGCCGACCTCTGGCAGGAGAGCGGGCGCTACGACGCCTACGGCCCGGAGATGCTGCGCATCCGCGACCGGCATGACCGGGATCTGCTCTACGGGCCGACCAACGAGGAGATGATCACCGACATCTTCCGCACCCATGTCGGCAGCTACCGGCAGCTGCCGATGACGCTTTATCACATCCAGTGGAAGTTCCGGGACGAGGTGCGCCCGCGCTTCGGCGTGATGCGGGGGCGCGAGTTCCTGATGAAGGACGGCTACAACTTCGATCTCACGAAGGCGGACGCCCTTCACGCCTACAATCGCCATCTGGTGACCTATCTGCGCACCTACGAGCGGATGGGGCTGACGGCGATCCCGATGCGCGCCGACTCGGGCCCGATCGGCGGCGACGACACCCACGAGTTCCTGGTGCTGGCGGAGACGGGCGAGTCCGAGGTCTTCTACGACGCCGACGTGGCGGATCTCAGGCTCGGCGACCGGGCCATCGACTACGACGACCGGGCGCAGTGCGAGGCGATCAGGGCGGAGTGGACGGCGCCCTACGCCCGCACAGACGAGACCCACGACGAGGCCCGCTTCGCGGAGATCCCCGAGCGTCGCCGCCGGGTCGGGCGGGGCATCGAGGTCGGCCAGATCTTCTATTTCGGCACCAAGTACTCGGCGGCGATGGGCGCGACCGTGCTGGACCACGACGGCAACCGCGTGCCGGTGCACATGGGATCGCACGGCATCGGCGTCTCGCGCCTCGTCGGCGCGCTGATCGAGGCGCATCACGACGACAAGGGCATCCGCTGGCCGGAGGGGGTGACGCCCTTCGGCGCGGGGATCGTGAACCTCCGGCAGGGGGACGCCAAGGCGGATGCGGCCTCGGAGGGGCTGTACGAGAAGCTCGTCGCGGCCGGGGTCGATCCGCTCTACGACGACCGCGAGGAGCGGGCCGGCGCGAAGTTCGCCACCATGGACCTGATCGGCCTGCCGTGGCGGATCACCGTCGGGCCGCGGGGGCTGGAGAAGGGCGTGGTGGAGCTGACCTCCCGCGCCACCGGCGAGAGCCACGAGCTGGACCCCGAGGCGGCGGTGGCGCGGCTGGCCGAAGTCTACGCCGGACGATGAGCCGGACCGTCTTCGCGGGGGGCTCCGGCCTCGGGGGGGATCGACCCCCCCTCGACCGGCTCGGCGCGTGCCGCGCCTCGGGCCCGGCTCCGCGGCGGCGCGCATGAGCGCGGCGGAACTGCAGGGCGCGCCGCCCTTCGCGCGCCACGAATGGCTGCTGGCCTGGCGCTACATGCGCGCGCGGCGGCGCGAGGGCGGCATCAGCGTCATCGTCTGGTACGCGCTGGTCGGCATCGCGCTCGCCGTCGGCACGCTGATCGTCGTGATGGCGGTGATGGTGGGCTTCCGCGAGGAGTTCACGGCCCGGGTGCTGGGCGCGGAGGGGCACGTCAAGGTCTACCCGCTTTCGGTCTACGAGGACGGGCGAGAGATCCGCGAGATCCGCGACTATGCGGCGATGGCGGAGCGGGTGGCGGCCGTGCCCGGCGTCGAGCGCGCCTATCCGCTGGTCGAGGCGCAGGTGCTGGTCACGCGGGGCGAGCGCAACGCGGGCGTGGTGCTGCGGGGCATGGCGCTCGAGGACCTGCGGGCGCTGCCCTGGATCGCCGAGCCCGAGGCCGAGGCGGGCGAACTCGCGGCGCTGGCCGAGGGGGGCGTCTCGCTCGGCGAGGGGGTGGCGCGCGAGCTCGGCGCGCGGGTCGGGGACACCGTCTCGCTGATCCTGCCGGGCGGGCTGACCACGCCCTTCGGGACGGCGCCGAAGGTGAAGCCCTTCGAGGTGGTGCACGTCTTCCGCATCGGGCGGGCGGACGTCGACCGGACCCGCGCCTATCTCGCCTTCGGGCGGGCGCAGGAGTTCCTGAACCGCGAGGGCGTCGCCGACATGGTCGAGGCGCAGGTGGCGCGGCCGGACCGCCTCGGGCGGTCGGCGGCGCGCTCCGAGCTCGACCGCGCGGTGCAGCGCGCCGGCGGGCCGCGGACGGTGGTCTGGACCTGGAAGGACGTGAACGGGGCCTTCCTCGCGGCGCTCGACATGGAGCGGGCGGTGATGTTCCTGATCCTCGGCCTCGTGGTGCTGATCGCGGCGCTCAACATCATCTCGGGCCTGGTGATGCTGGTGAAGAACAAGGGGCGCGACATCGGCGTGCTGCGCACCATGGGGCTGACGCAGGGCGCGGTGATGCGGGTGTTCTTCCTCTGCGGCGCCGGGGTGGGGCTGGTCGGCACGGGCGTCGGCGTCGGTCTCGGCCTCCTCTTCGTGATCTACATCGATCCGATCTTCGATCTGGTGAACTGGGCCGTCGGCGGCGGCGTCTGGGACCCGGAGGTGCGGCTGCTGACCTCGTTCCCGGCGGAGCTGCGGCTGGCCGACGTCGCCTCGGCCGCGGGGCTCTCGCTCGGCATCAGTTTCCTGGTGACGCTGTTCCCGGCGCGCAACGCCGCCCGGCTCGATCCGGTGGAGGCGCTGCGCCATGAGTGAGGCGCCGGTGCTGGAGCTGAGCGCGGTGCGGCGGACCTATTCGCCCGGCACGCCGGCGGAGGTGCGGGTGCTGGCCGGCGCCTCGCTGGCGCTCAGGCCCGGCGCGCTCTGTGCGCTGGTCGCGCCGTCGGGGGCGGGCAAGTCGACGCTGCTGCACGTCGCGGGGCTGCTGGACCGGCCGGATCCGGGGCCCGACGGCGGCGAGGTGCGCGTGAAGGGAGAGCCGACGCGCGGCCTGTCGGACGCGCGGCGCACCGGGCTGAGGCGGGCGGAGATCGGCTTCGTCTATCAGTTCCACCATCTGCTGCAGGAGTTCAGCGCGGCCGAGAACGTCTCCCTGCCGATGCGCGCCGCCGGGGTCGCGGCGGACGAAGCGGCGGCGCGGGCGCGTGCGCTGCTCGAGACGGTGGGGTTGGGTCCGCGGGCCGAGCACCGCCCCTCGGAGCTCTCGGGCGGCGAATGCCAGCGCGTCGCGCTCTGCCGCGGGCTCGCCAACCGGCCGGCGGTGCTGCTGGCGGACGAGCCGACGGGCAACCTCGATCCGGCGACGTCGGAGCGGGTGTTCGACGTGCTGGTGGGGCTGGCGAAGGATCAGGGGCTGGCGGCGCTGGTCGCGACGCACAATCTCGCGCTGGCGGAGCGGATGGACCGCGTGCTCAGGCTCGAGGGCGGGCGGATCGTCGAGACCTGACCGGGCGGGGCGGCCGCGACGGCGCCCTCCGCGGCAGGGGCGGGACGGCCCCGTCGGGATCCCTCCGATCGGGGAAGGGCCGAGGAGGGCGGCCGGGGCGTGTCGAGAGTCCCACGATGCCGGCGTCGGGCCGCCTGCCTTCAGCCCATGTCGGGATCGTGC
>DATFKM010000173.1:0-3867 GCA_035268645.1 Paracoccaceae bacterium
CCGCCCGGCCAGCGCGCCGGAGACGAGATGGCTCACGAGCCGCAGCTCGCCGGAGAGATGCGGATCGCCCGAGCCGCCGCCCGCCCGGCGTCCCTCGAGCCGGTCCTGCAGGTCCGCCGCCACCGTCTCGTGCGGCGTGATCATGTCCGCGAGTTCCAGCTCGTCGCAGATCGGGCGCAGCTCCGGGTTGACGATCTTCGGCACCACCTTCTCATAGCCGACCGAGCGGCCGACCATCGCGCAGAGGATGTTGGCCTCGTCCGACTCCGTCAGCGCCAGCAGCGCGTCGAAATTCTCGCCCCCCGCCTCGCGCAGCACCGAGGGCAGCGTGCCGTCGCCGTGGATCACGCCGAGGTCGTGGCTCTCGGCCATCTCCTCCAGCCGCCGGCGGTCGGGATCGACCATCACCACGTCGTGCTCCCCGTCGATCAGCTTTCGCGCCGCCGCTTCCCCGAGGGCCGAGGCCCCCACGATCACGATCCGCATCTTAGCTCCTCCCAGTCAGACGCCGCGGAACCAGGTCGACGGGTTGACCAGCGCCAGAAAGGCGATGAATTCGAGCCGCCCCAGCATCATCGCCAGCGCCAGCGCCAGCTTGCCGACCGTCGGCAGCTCCGGCCCCGTCACTCCGGTCGAGAGCCCGACGGTCCCGAAGGCCGAGACCGCGTCGAACAGCGCCGGCAGCGGCGCCGCCCCGCACAGCATCAGCGCCAGCCAGCCGAGTCCCGCGCCGAAGCCGAACATCGAGAGGAGCGCGAAGGCGTGAATCCCGTCCTCGGTGTCGGCCGGACGGCCCAGCACGCGCGGCGTCGCCAGCGCCCGCGGGCTCAGCGCCACCCGCGTCAGCGCCAGCCGCGCCGCGGCGGCCGCGAAGGCGAGGCGGAACACCTTCACGCCGCCCGCGGTGGAGCCGACCGACCCGCCCACCGCCATAGCGGCGATCAGCAGCGCCAGCGTCGCCGGGGCCATCGCCGCGGTGTCGCCCGCGCTGTAGCCCGCCGTGGTCTGCGCGCTGACCACCGCGAAGGCCGCCGGCCAGAGCCCCGGTCCCCCGTCGCGCAGCCCCTCGATCAGCACCGCCGCGGCGCCGACGGCGAGGATCAGCGTCAGCAGCATGCGGAGTTCCGGGTCGCCGATCAGCGGCCCGAGACCCTCGCGCCGCGACCGGGCCCACAGCGTCATCGACGTCGCCCCCGCCAGACAGGCGAGCAGCGCGACGACCTGCACGGCCGGCCCCGCCCCGGCCACGCTGACCGCGCTCGGCGCGAATCCGCCCGTGCTCACCCCGGCGAAGGCCAGCAGCGCACCCTCCACCGGATCCTCCGCCAGCATCGCCAGCGCCGCCAACGCCACCGCCGTGATCGCGAGATAGGCGCCCAGCAGCTGCCGCGCCCGGCTCCGGGCCGAGCCGAGGATGCCCTCGCCCGGCCCGCCCGCGAAGCCGAGTCGCAGCGCCACCACCCCGGGACCCACCACCAGCGCGACCGCGGCCACCGCGAAGGCGAAGCCGCCCGCCCATTGCAGCCAGGCGCGCAGGAAATGCGCCGAGACCGGCCAGCTCTCCGCCTCCCGCGCGACGCTCAGGCCCGTCGTGGTGATGCCCGAGACCGCCTCGAACAGCGCGTCGACCGGCGGCATGCCGAGCACCATGAAGGCCGGCGTCGCCATCAGCGCTCCGATCAGGAAGATCGCCGCCACCGCGACCAGCGCCTCGATCCGCCGCGGCTCGCCCACCGGCCCGCCGCGGAGGCGCAGATGGGCGAAGGCCGCGACCGGCGGCAGCGCCGCGGCCGCCAGCACCCCGGCCAGCCGCCATTCGGCCTCCGCCGCAGCGGCCAGCGCCGGCGCCGCCGTCAGCGCGGCCATCGGCAGACCGTGCAGCGCGACCAGCCGCCAGACCAGCCGCGCCCGCGCCCTTTGCTCGACCAGCCGCGCCCCGCGGCCGCCCTCGCGCTCAGCCACCGCGGTCGCCCTCCTCGCGCATCGTCACCACGCGCTGCGGGAACGGGATCTCGATCCCCTCGCGGTCCAGCGCCCGCTTCACCGCCCGCACCACCTCGTCGCGCGAGGCGCGGATGTCGACGGGGCGCGAGCCGGTCCACCAGGCGATCTCGAAGTCCACCGAATAGGCCGAGAGCGAGCAGGCGAAGACCTGCACGTCCCGCACGTCGTCGCGCACGCTGTCGAGGGCGCGCACCGCCTCCTGGATCACCTCGCGCGCGCGATCCGCGTCGGCGCCGTAGGCGACGCCGGCGATCACCTTGGCGCGCCGCACCTCGCGGTTGGTGCGCACCACCACCGGGTTCTGGAACAGCGCCGAATTGGGCATCACCACCAGCTGCCCGTCGGTCTTGCGGACATGCGTGTCGCGGATGGTGATGCGCTCGACCGAGCCCTCGTGGTCGCCGCACTCGACGTGGTCGCCGATCCGGAACGGCTCGCGCAGCAGGATCAGGAAGCCGGCGAAGAAGTTCTCGAAGATGTCCTTGAAGGCGAAGCCGATGGCGATGGAGCCGAGGCCGAGCGTCGTCAGCACGTTCGCCGGCGTGACCGAGGGGAAGGCCAGCGCCGCGGTGATCAGGATTCCCGTGATCCAGACCAGCGTGCCGTAGGCGAGGCCGATCACCTCGGTCAGCGCCGGGCGGCGGAAGATGCGCGGGCCGATCCAGCCGATCGCGAGCCGCCCCACCCGCATCACGGCCCAGGTCGCCACCAGCGCGATCAGCGCCGCCCCGATCCGCGGGGACACGTCCGTCAGGGACGCGAGCTGGGACTGCAGCCGCTCCAGCAACGTCTCGATGCGTTCGGTCTCCATGCCCCTCCCGTCCCGTCCCGCGCGCCCGGCGCGGCCGGGCGCTCGATCCGCGTGGCGACGCAGCCCGAGCCCCGGACATAGGTCGTCCCGCAGGCCGGGTCGACCGCGCCGGCCTTGCCAGCCGGGTCCGCCGGGCGTCAGATCGACCCGAGGCGCGCCCCGCCGCCGACCAGGGAGGAGACCCCATGAACGAGATGACCGCAACGGCGGAAACCGGCCTCGAGACCTACCGCCACTGGATCGACGGGGCGGAGACGGACCCCGAGGGCGGCGACTGGATCGAGAGCGTCGATCCCTACGCGGACGCCCCCTGGGCCCGCGTGCCCCGCGGCGCCAAGGCCGACGTCGACCGCGCGGTCGCCGCCGCGCACCGCGCCATGACGACCGGCCCCTGGGCCACGATGTCCCCCTCCGCCCGCGCCAAGGTCATGCGCCGGATCGGCGACATCGTGGCCGAGCACGCCGAGCGCCTCGCCCGGATCGAGGTCCGCGACAACGGCAAGCTGATGTCCGAGATGCACGGCCAGACGAAGTACCACCCCGAATGGTGGTGGTACTTCGCCGGCCTCGCCGACAAGATGGAGGGCGGCGTCGTCCCCATCGACAAGCCCGACCACTTCGCCTTCACCACGCACGAGCCCGTCGGCGTCGTCGGCGCCCTCACCGCCTGGAACTCGCCGCTCCTCTTCATCGCCTGGAAATGCGCCCCCGCCCTCGCCGCGGGCTGCGCCGTGGTGGTGAAGCCCTCCGAATTCACCTCCGCCTCCACCCTCGAATTCGCGAAGCTCACGAAGGAGGCGGGCCTTCCCGACGGCGTCTTCAACGTCGTCACCGGCCTCGGCCCGGAGGTCGGCGCCGCCCTCGTCGAGCATCCCGACGTCGCCAAGATCACCTTCACCGGCTCGGACTCCACCGGCCGCATGATCTACCAGCAGGCCGCCAGGACCCTGAAGCGCGTCAGCCTCGAGCTGGGCGGCAAGTCGCCCAACATCGTGTTCGAGGACGCCGATCTCGACGCCGCCGCCGCCGGCGCCGTCTCCGGCATCTTCGCG
>DATFKM010000174.1:0-6316 GCA_035268645.1 Paracoccaceae bacterium
CCCCGCCCCCATCTCCGAGAGCGGCGACAGGCACCCCGGATGCCGCAGCAGCGCCTTCGGCGTGAAGGCGACCATCGGTTTGCGCAAAGGCCCGTGCACCTGCCCCCGCAGCAGATGGAACCAGTTGGCGGGGGTCGAGGCGTTGACCACCCGCAGATTCGCCTTGGCGCAGCGCGCCAGCACCCGCTCCAGATGCCCGGTCGAATGATCCGGCCCGCCGCCGTCCCAGCCATGCGGCAGCATCAGGGTGAGGTTCGACGTCATCAGCCAGCGGTCCTCGCCGCCGGTGACGAACTGGTCGAACACCGGCTGAAAGACGTTCAGGAAATCCCCGAACTGCGTCTCCCAGACCACCAGCCGCCGCGGATCGGCGACGCTCAGGCCATACTCGAACCCCAGCACCGCGTTCTCGATCAAAGGCGTGTCGAACACCTCCGCCCGCGCCCCGAACCCGTCGAGCACGCTCACGCGCCGCCCGTCTCCCTGATCCGACAGCACCAGATGGCGCTGGCTGAACGCCCCCCGCACGCTGTCCTGGCCCGAGAACCGCACCGGCGACCCCTCCGCCAGCAGCGAGGCGAAGGCCAGCGCCTCCGCCGCCGCCCAGTCCGCCGGCGCCTCGCCCGCCGCCATCGCGCGGCGCCGCGCGAGGAACTTCGCCGCCTTCGGATGCAGCGCGAGCCCCTCCGGCTCGGCCCCCAGCCGCGCCAGCAGCGCGCGCAGCCGGTCCTCGGCCAACCCCGTCTCGGGCGCCGCCAGCATCCGCGCCGCGGCGTCGGGCGCGAGGCCGGGCGCGTCCCCGCCGTCGTTCGGCGTCGCCGGCGCCGCCTTGAAGGCGGCGTCCATCTCCGCCTCGAACGCCGCCAGATCGGGCGAGAGCGCGTGCCGCGCCGCATAGGCCGCGCCCAGCCGCGGCCGCGCGTCGATCGCCGTCTGCATCACCGGCTGGGTGAAGCGCGGCTCGTCGATCTCGTTGTGCCCGCGCCGGCGATAGGCGGTCAGCACCAAGACGACGTCGCTCCCGAAGCGCGCGCGCCAGTCGACGGCGACCGCCGCCGCGCGGAGGCACGCGTCCGGATCCTCGCCGTTGACGTGCAGGATCGGCGCCTCCACGGCCCGCGCCACGTCCGCCGGCCCGCGCGAGGTCCGCGCCGCCGCCGCGTCGGTGGTGAAGCCGACGCGGTTGTCGAGCACGAGGTGGATCGTCCCCCCAACCGAATAGGGCGCCAGCCCCGAAAGCTGCATCAGCTCGAAGTTCACGCCCTGGCCCGCGATCGCCGCGTCGGTGTGCAGCATCAGGGGCAGGGCGCCCGGCGTGCCCCGCGCGATCCCGGCCGCCACCGGCGCGACGATGGAAAGGTGCGAGGGATGCGGCAGCACCCGCACCGCCAGCCCGTCCTCGCGCGTCCCGCGCCAGCCGAGGTGATACGGCACGTCCGAGGCCGCGCCGAGGCTCTGCGGCAGGTCCGGCGCGCCCTTCAGCTCCGCCGTCAGCCGCCGCATCGGCTTGCCGAACAGCAGCGCCATCTGCGCGATGCGGCCCCGATGCATCCCCCCGACCACGGCCTCAGCCGCCGCCGCGCGGCGGATCACGGCGTCGGCCAGCACCATGAAGCCCTCGGCGCCGTCGAGGCTGAAGGTCTTGGCCGTCGGCAGCCGGGTCAGCGTCGCCGCCTCGAAGCGCTCCGTCGCCGCCAGCAGCCAGGCCGCCCGCTCGCGCTCGCCCGGCGCAGGCCCCGCGCCGGTCTCCGCCGCGGCGGCGAGCCAGGCGCGCTTCTCGGGATCGTGGACGTGCCCGGTCTCCCAGCCGATCGGCCCGGCGTAGATCCGCTCCAGCGCCTCGCGCAGCGGGCCGAGCCAGGGCGCGTCGTCGGCGTCGAGCGCCGGGTCCCGGTCCCGCGGCGCGAGGCCGAGCGGATCGGTCCGCGCCCAGCGCCAGCCGTGACGGCGCCAGGCCTCCACCAGCGCCCGCTCGCGCGCTCCGGTCTCGGCCGCCAGCAGCCGCTCCAGCGCCCCCGGATCCCCGGCGCCGAGATGCATGTCCGCGCGCATCGTCCCTCCCCCGCCGCCGCGCTCTCCCGGCGCGTCCGGCGGACAGAAAGCACGCGCCGCGGGCCCGGTCAAACCGGCGCGGCGGTTGACTTGGCAGAGGGCGCGCGGCAACGGTTGCCGCCTGAAAAGGGGCCGCGAGCCCCTTCGAGGCCCGACCGCCCGAGAAAGAGGCGCGGGCGATCCGATCTGCAGCCAGGGAGGCCCGATCATGCCCTTCGAGACCCTTCGCGCCGGCGTCGCCGGCGTCGCCCTCGCCGCCGCCGCCGCGACCCTCGCCCCCGCGCCCGCCACCGCGCAGAACGTCGAAGGCCCCAAGGTCTTCTGGAAGCTCTCCACCTGGGGCAACCCGCGCGCCTTCACCGTCGGCGTCGAGCATCTCGCCGAGCGGCTGAAGGAGGAGACCGGCGGCAACTTCGATCTGCGCATCTTCTACGGCGAGCAGCTCTCCAAGGCGCGCGAGAACCTCGACGGCCTCAAGGTCAACGCCTTCGAGGCGGCGATGTTCTGCAACTTCTACCACCCCGGCAAGAACCCGGCGCTCATGGTCATGACCATGCCGTTCCTGCCCATCGACGGCTTCGACGACGCCGCGCGCGTGCGCCTCGGGCTCTACGAGCACCCGATCCTGCAGGAGGAGATGGCGCAGTGGAACGCCATGTACTACAACTCCTCGCACCTTCCGCAGTACGAGTTCCTCGGCGAGGGCGAGCCGCCGGTCGAGCTCTCGCAGTGGGAGGGGCTGCGCGTGCGCGCCGGCGGCGGCATCGGCCTCGCGATGGAGAAGCTGGGCGCCGTGCGCCAGTCGATGCCGGCCACCGAGGTCTACACCGCGATCCAGCGCGGCGCGATCGACGCGGCGTCGTTCCCGTACACCTACGCCCATGCCGCCTACAAGATCGACGAGGTGGCCGACTGGTTCACCGCCAACCTCTCGCCCGGCACCTCGGACTGCCCGATCGTCTTCAACAAGACCTCCTACGAGGAGCTGCCCGAGCAGTATCAGGACCTCCTGATGTCGCTGAAGGACGAGGTGACGGCCGCCTACGAGGAGGCCTACGCCGAGGCCGACGCCGAATACCTCCCCCGCTTCAAGGAGCGCATGACCGAGATCGTCTACACCGACGAGCAGCGCGCCGCCTTCCAGGAGGCCGCGGGCGAGACGGTCTGGAACGAGTGGGTCGAGGCGAACCAGGGCGACTTCGACGCCCGGGCCGTGCTCGACCGGGCGCTCGAGCTCGCCGCCGGCGGCTCCTGATCCACCCCGCCGCCGCCCGCCGCATCGCCGCGGCGGGCGCGGCCGCGCCGGGGGCCGCGCGCCCCCGGTCCCCTCGGTTTCCGGGAGATCGACGATGACGGCCTCCGAACAGGCGGGCGGGGCGCTCGCGACGCTCTCGGGCTGGCTCGGCCGGCTCGAGGACGCGCTCAACGTGCTCGCCGCCGTGACGATCTTCGCCGTGATGATCGGCACCGTGATCTCGATCCTCACGCGCATCGTGTGGGCGCCGATCCCGGGCTATCTGGACGTCTCGGAACTCTCCATCGCGATCTTCGCCTTCCTCGGCGCGGCCTACGCCCAGCGCCACGGCGCGCACATCCGCATGGAGATGGTGATCGGCAAGGTCCCCGGCCGCGCGCGCTACCTCTTCGAGGCCGTCGCCGCCCTCGCCGGGCTCGGCCTCGTGCTGATCCTGATGCGCTATTCCTGGGACTTCTTCCTCTTCGCCTACGAGAACGGCGACAGCACCGTCGACTACGAGATCCCGACCTGGCCGGCCAAGCTGCTCGTGCCCCTGGCCTTCGGCGTCTGGGCGCTGCGCCTCGCGCTCGAAAGCGTCGGCTGGATGCGCCTGACCGTCTTCGGCGGCGCGCCCGTCGCGGTCCCGATGATCGAGACCGTCGAGGAGCAGGCCCGGCGCGAGGCGATGCTCGAATGAGCCGCGTCGCCCGTCCCCGCCGCCGCCCCGCCTCCGTCCCCCTCAGCCAGGACCGCGCCCCGTGAACCTCGAAGCCCTCCTCTCCGGCGCGCCCGCGGCGATCTTCGGCATCGGCTACCAGGATCCGACGACCGTCGGCCTCTGGTGCCTCGGGCTCCTGCTGGTGCTGGTCGTGCTCGGCGTGCGGGTGGTGTTCGCGGCCGGCATCGTCGGGCTCGTCGGCCTGGTGGAGCTGATCGGCTGGAGCGCCGCCGCCGGCTCGATCGGCCAGATCCCCTACTCGAAGTCCGTCAGCTTCGTGCTCGGCCTGTTGCCGATGTTCATCCTGATCGGCTTCCTCGCCTTCCACGCCGGCATGACGCGCCAGCTGTTCCACGCCGCCAAGGTCTGGGTCGGCTGGGTGCCGGGCGGCCTCGCCGTCTCCACCGTGTTCGCGGCGGCGGGCTTCGCCGCGGTCTCCGGCGCCTCGGTCGCCACCGCCGCGGTCTTCGCGCGCGTCGCGATCCCGGAGATGCTGAAGGAGGGCTACGACCGCCGCCTCGCCGCCGGCGTCGTGGCCGCGGGCGGCACGCTCGCCTCGCTGATCCCGCCCTCCGCCATCCTCGTGATCTACGCCATCATCGTCGAGGAGAGCGTCGGCGCGCTGCTGCTCGCCGGCTTCCTGCCGGGCGCCTTCTCGGCCGTGGTCTACGCGCTGATCATCGTGATCTGGGCCAGGATCAATCCCGAGCTCGGCCCGCCGGTCGGCGGCTTCACCTGGGGCGAGCGGCTGCGCGCGCTGCCCGGACTGCTGCCGATCATCTCGGTGATCGTGATCATCATCTCCGCCGTCTACGCCGGCTGGGCGACGCCGACCGAGGCGGGCGCGCTCGGCGCCTTCGTGGTGCTGGTGGTCGCGATCGGCTCCGGCATGCGCTGGCCGCAGCTCAAGGCGGCGCTGATGGAGACCTCGAAGCTCGTCGTGGTGATCTTCTCGCTGATCTGGGGCGTGCTGATCTTCGGGCGCTTCCTCGGCTTCTCGGGCCTGCCGGAGAGCTTCGCGAACTGGATCCTCTCGTTCGACGCCGATCCCTACCTGATCCTCGGCGCGATCCTGCTCGGCTACGTCGTGCTCGGCATGTTCCTCGACGCCATCGGGCTGCTCCTGTTGACGCTGCCGGTGGTCTACCCGGCGGTGATGGCGCTGAACGGCGGCATGGACGTCGCCGCGGCGGACAGCGCCTTCGGCCTCTCCGGGCCGCAGGCCAGCATCTGGTTCGGCATCATCGTGGTGAAGATGGCCGAGGTCTGCCTGGTGACGCCGCCGATCGGGCTCAACTGCTTCGTGGTGCACTCGGTGCGACCGGACATCCCCCTCTCGGACGTGTTCCGCGGCATCGCCCTGTTCTTCGTGGCCGACATCCTGACCATCGCGCTCCTCATCATGTTCCCGCAGATCATCACCTGGCTGCCGGACCTGATGAACACCTGACCGATGCCCGACCGCTCCGCCGCCGCGCCCGACCCCGAGGGCGCGCTCCCGCCCCGCCGCCGCCTCCCGCCTGACGGCGGAAGGCGGCGCGAGGTTGGGCCGGGCGGCGCGGCGGGGGTCCTTCGGACCCGTCGCCGCGCCGCGGGGCGCCCGGCACGGCCCGCGGCGCGCCCGGCGCCGGCCGCCACGGGGCGGCGCGGCGCCGCCCGGCGTCGGAAGCGCCTCGCCGCCGTCCGCCGCTCCGGGCCGCGCCGGACGCGCGGGAGCGTCGCGCCGCCCGCCGTCCCGGCGTTCCCGCCCGGCCGTCCGCGCCCGGCCCGCGCCGGAGGCCGCCGATGAGCGCCCCGCTCGCCCGCCCGCCCTCCGAGCTCGCCGGCATGGCGCTCGGCGCCGTCGCGCTCTGCTTCGGCATGAACATGCTCGCCCGCGGCCTCGGCGAGAGCTTCGCCCTCTTCCTCCTGCCCGTGACGGCCGAGCTCGGCTGGTCCCGCTCCGCCTTCTCCTCGGTCTACGCCGTCTACATGATCGCCAACGGCCTCGCGGCCCCCTTCGCCGGGGCGCTGTTCGACCGGCACGGCGCCCGCGCGGTCTACGTCCCCGCGCTTCTCCTCTTCGGCCTCGGCCTCCTCATCGCGTCCGAGATGACGGAGGTCTGGCAGGCGATGATCGGCCCCGGCCTCATGGTCGGCATGGGGGTCGCCGGCACCGGCATGGCCGTCGGCGCCGGGCTGATCTCCCGCTGGTTCCGCAAGGACGTCACGCTCGCCATGGCCTTCGCCTATGCGGGCCTCTCGGTCGGCATGATCACCGTCGCCCCCCTCGTGCAGATGCTGATCGAGGCCGAGGGCTGGCGCGCCGC
>DATFKM010000175.1:0-2313 GCA_035268645.1 Paracoccaceae bacterium
GCGAAACCGTTGCCGCGCGCCCCTCCGCGCGTCCATACTCCCCCCTGCGAAGCGCAGGAGGACACCGCACATGCGATTCCCCGGACCTATGGCGATCGCCGCCTTCGCCCTGATCGCCGCCGCCGGGCCGGCGCCCGCGCAAGACGCGGAGCCCGAGCTTTCGGAGGCCTTCGCCCGCGCCGACCTGAACGGCGACGGCCATCTGGACGTCGACGAATTCGTCGCCGCCATCGTCCGCCGGGTCGCCGAGCTCGATGCCGACGGCGACGGCGCGCTGTCGATCGAGGAAGTCCCCGCGGCGGACCCCGACGAATTCGCCCGCGCCGACCGCGACGACGACGGCGTGCTGTCGCTGGGCGAGGTGGTGGGCGACCGCATCATCCACTTCTTCGGCGCCGACGCCTCCGGCGACGGCGTCCTGACGCTGACCGAACTGGAGGATTACGCGGAGAGGACCGACACATGACGCTTCGGAGAATCGCCACGGCGGGCGTCGCGGCTGTTTCGCTGGCCATGCTCGTCGGCTGCTCGGGCGGTCCGGTCGATCGGCGCACTCAGGGCCAGATCCTCGGCGGCGCCACCGGGGCGGCCATCGGCTCGCTCTTCGGGGCGGGCACGGGCCGCATCGCGGCGACCGGCGCCGGGGCCGTCATCGGCTCCATCGCCGGCGGACGCATCGCCGAGAATTGAGACCGCCGCCCAGATCGCGCCTCGCGACGTCTCGACGGGCGCCGGCAGGCCTCGCCTCGGGCGCCGCGGCGCCATGATCGGCGTGTTCTCTCGACCCCGACCGATCTTCAGCCGGAGTGTCCCCATGCGCCGCATCGCGCCCCTCGTCGCCCTCGTCCTCGCCGCCGCGCTGGTCGCCGGCTGCTCGAACTCCCGCCAGGATCAGCGCACCCGCGGCGCGATCGTCGGCGGCGCCACCGGGGCGGCCGTAGGCTCGCTCTTCGGCTCGGGAACCGGCAAGACCGTCGCCACCGGCGCCGGCGCCGTGATCGGCTCCATCGCGGGCGCCGAGATCGCCGACCCGGGCCCGCGCCGCCGCCCCCGCCGCCGCTGACCTCCCATCCGCCGCCGTCGTCGCGCGATTGCGCTCCGGCGCGGGACGGAATATCCCCGCCCCGAGCCGAGGACGGGGCGTGATGCACAGTTATCTGGACTTCGAGAAGGGCCTCGCGGAGATCGAGGGCAAGGCCGAGGAGTTGCGTGCCCTCGCCCGCGACGACCCGGACATGGACGTCGAGGACGAAGCGCGCGCCCTCGATCACAAGGCCAAGGATCTCCTGCGCGATCTCTACGAAGGGCTCACGCCCTGGCGCAAATGCCAGGTCGCGCGGCACCAGAACCGTCCCAAGGCGCTCGACTACGTCGAGGCGCTGTTCACCGAATACACCCCCCTCGCCGGCGACCGCGGCTTCGCCGAGGACAAGGCGGTGGTCGGCGGCATGGCGCGGCTGGACGACCGCCCGGTCGTCGTGTTCGGACACGAGAAGGGCCGGGACACCGCCTCCCGGCTGGAGCGCAACTTCGGCATGGCGCGCCCCGAGGGCTACCGCAAGGCGGTCCGACTGATGGACCTCGCCGACCGCTTCGGCCTGCCCGTGATCACGCTCGTCGACACCCCCGGCGCCTACCCCGGCAAGGGCGCCGAAGAGCGTGGCCAGTCCGAGGCCATCGCCCGCGCCACCGAGAAATGCCTCGAGATCGGCGTGCCTCTGCTCTCCGTGGTGATCGGGGAGGGCGGGTCCGGCGGCGCGGTGGCCTTCGCCACCGCCGACCGCACGGCGATGCTGGAGCATTCGATCTACTCCGTGATCTCGCCCGAGGGCTGCGCCTCGATCCTCTGGAAGGACGCGGAGAAGACGCGCGAGGCGGCCGAGGCGCTTCGCCTGACGGCGCAGGACCTTCACAAGCTCGGCGTCTGCGACCGCATCATCGAGGAACCGATCGGGGGCGCCCAGCGCGACCGGCACGGCACCGTGCATCGCGTCGGCGCCGCGATCCGCGAGATGCTGGCCGAGGTCTCGGAGGCCGAGCCGGCGGAGCGTCGCGCGTCGCGCCGGCGCAAGTTCCTCGCCCTCGGGGCGCGCGGGCTCGGCTGACGGCGATGGGGGGACGGGCGTCGCCATCCCGCTCGTCCGAGCCCGGCGCCGGCCGCCGCGCCGCGGCCGTCGCGCTGGCCCTTGCGCTCGGCGCCGGGCCGGCGGCCGCCACGGGCGTGCTGTCGCCCGACTGGCCGTCGCCCTCCCGCGCCGCGCCCATCGATCCCTGGAGCACCGGCAATGCCGCCTTGGACGGGCACGAGGTGCT
>DATFKM010000176.1:0-2209 GCA_035268645.1 Paracoccaceae bacterium
GGAGCCGGACCTCGTGCTCGCGCATGAACTTGGCGGCGGGCATGACCTTGCCGCGGGCGATGCCGGCGAAGTCCGGGGTGACGCACTCGATCTCCTCGACCCGGTTGGCGCGGATCCAGTCGCGCAGCGCGGCGATGTCGCCGCGCTCGAGCTTCGGCGACGCGGCGAGGCTGATCTCGGGACTGAGCTTGGGCATGGGACCTCCGCGCGGGTGGCCGCCCCGGCGCCCGGCGCGCCGGAGGGGGGCGCCCTGACGCGCCCGCCGCGGAGGCCTACATTGCGGCGGGTGCGGCTGAAAGGAAAGGCGAGCCATGCGCATAGCGGTGCTGGAATGCGGCGATCTGCCGGAGGAGATGGCGCCGCGCTGGGGGCGCTATCGCGACCTCTACGCGCGGCTGCTGGAGCCGCGGGGCTTCGAGGTGGTCGCGCGGCGGGTGCACGAGGGCGACGTGCCGGCTTCGGCCGCGGAGGCGGAGGGCTGGCTGATCTCCGGCTCGAAACATGCGGTCTACGAGGATCATCCGTGGCTGCCGGCTCTCGCGGCGCTGGTGCGCGACGCCGCCGCGCGGCGCGTGCCGATGGTGGGCATCTGTTTCGGCCAGCAGGTGATGGCGGCGGCCTTCGGCGGGCGGGTCGAGAAGTCGCCCGCGGGCTGGGGCCTCGGCGTGCATGAGTGGGAGACGGCGACGGGCCCGCTTCGGCTCTGTGCGGCGCATCAGGACCAGGTGGCGGCGGCGCCGGAGGGGACGCAGGTCACGGCCCGCTCGGCGTTCTGCCCGGTGGCGGCGCTGAACTGGCCGGGGCTGCCGTTCCTCGCGTGGCAGGGCCACCCCGAGTTCACCACCGAGTTCGAGCGCGAGCTGATCGAGCTTCGCCGCGGCGAGACGTATCCGGCGGCGACGGCCGAGGCCGCGCTGGCGAGCCTCGGGGCGCCGACGCACGAGGAGCGGGTGGCGGACCGCATGGCCGCGCTCTACCGCGAGGGGCGCTGAGGCGGGACGGCGCCTGCGGCGCCGATCGCGATCCCCGACGCCCGCCCCTCTTGCCGCGCGGGACGGGGGGCGCGAGGCTGCCGCCGCCCCGCCCCTTCGCCGACCGGGTCCCCGCATGTCGCGCGCCGCCCTCTTCGCCGCCTGGCTCGACGCCACCTTCGCCGAGCCGGCGCGGCAGATGCGCTGGAGCTTCCTGCCGCCGCTCATGGTGTATTTCGCGGCGGGCGTCTCCGGGCTGACCGGGATCGTCGGAGCGTTCTTCGTCAAGGAGCATCTGGAGCTTTCGGCGGCCTTCGTCGCCGGGCTCGGCTTCTGGGCCGGGCTGCCCTGGGTGCTGAAGATGCCGCTCGGGCATCTCGTCGACCTATACTGGCGCTGGAAGGGCTGGCTGGTGGTGCTGGGGGCGGGGATGATCGCGCTCTCGCTCGCCATCATGCTGGGGCTGGTGACCGAGCGGGACGCCATGGCCGCCGTCGCCTCGCCCGCCGCCTGGTTCGTGGCGGCGACGATCCTCGCGCCGGCCGGCTACGTGGTGCAGGACGTGGTGGCGGACGCGATGACGGTGGAGGCGGTGCCGTCGGTGGATCTCTCGGGCGAGCCGATCCCCGAGGACCGGCTGAAGGCGCTGCACACCACCATGCAGACGCTGGGGCGCTTCGCGATCATCTCGGGCTCGGTCGCCGTCGGAGCGGCCAACGTCCTGATCTTCCGGGACACGGCCGGGCTGCCGGCGGAGGTGCGGCTGGAGAGCTACGCGACGGTCTATCGCCTCGCCTTCCTGATCCCGCTGATCAGCGTGACGGGCGTGGCGCTGGCGGAGATCACGCGGCGCCGGCGGATCCGGCGGATGCGGCGCGAGGGGGCGGGCGAGCGGGAGATCGCGCGGATCGAGACGCCGCAGGAGCCGCCGGAGGCGGACTGGCGGATCTTCGCCGGCGGCGCGGCCTTCGTGGTCGTGAGCGTGGGGCTCGGGCTTTCGGAGGCGCCCTGGGCGGCGGAGGCGGTGTTCCTCGGGACGCTGGCGGTGGTGCTCTACCTGATCCGGCGGCTGGCCGAGGCGCTGCCGCGCGACAAGGCGCGGATGCTGTTCGGGACGGCGGCGATCGTCTTCGCGTTCCGCGCCGTGCCGCTGCCGGGGCCGGGGCAGACCTGGTTCCAGATCGACGTGCTGGGCTTCGACGAGCAGTTCCTCGCGGTGCTCTCGGTGATCACCTCGG
>DATFKM010000177.1:0-2306 GCA_035268645.1 Paracoccaceae bacterium
GCTCTCGGCGCGTCTCGCCGAAGGCATGGGGCCGGGTGAGATCGGCCTTGCCGTCCGCACGGTCGAGCAGCTGCCACGGGCCGAGGCCGCCTGCGAGGCCGCCGGCCTCCCGGCCCGCCACCTCGCCGGCACGGCGACGCCCTCCGCCGGCGCCGCCGCGCTCCGCACGATGGATCTCGCGAAGGGGGCTCGAGTTCCGCGCCGTCGCCGTCATGGCCTGCGACGAGGACATCGTCCCGCTCGCCTCCCGCCTCGACGGCGCCGCCAACGAGAGCGAGCTGCGCGAGGCCTACGAGACGGAGCGCCACCTCCTCTACGTCGCCTGCACCCGGGCGCGGGACCGTCTGATGGTCTCGGGCGTCGTGCCGGCCTCCGAGTTCCTGGAGGATCTCGCGACCTGATGTCGCTTCCGCTTCGGACCATCGAGGCTTTCCCGTGGGGAGGACGCACGACGCAGGAGCTGGACCCCCTGCTCAACGTCGCGGTCGAGCCTGCCTGGCGCGAAGCGATACTTCTCCAAGTCCCGTGTCGGCCTCGCTACCACCCTATCGGCAAAATCTGACCGGACGCGCCGCCGAAATGCAGACTGCTCAGCAGGGCCGCACGAGAAGCGCACTTGTATCGGGCGATCGATGCTTCGTTGCCGTCGACCCCGCATCGAGTCTTCCGATCATTCCTCGCGACCCGTTCTACGACGCCCCGCATGGAGGCCAAGCCTGGAGGGCTGAATGGGGGACCGACTAGGCCGCCAATTCAAAAATAATATTCAAAATCATAAGCTTGCTTGAGATGGGTGGTGCCGGTGAAGGGACTCGAACCCCCGACCCCATCATTACGAATGACGTGCTCTACCAGCTGAGCTACACCGGCGACCCGGGGCGGGGATTAGCCGCTCGGCTTCGGCTTGGCAAGGAGGGTTGGGCGCTCACGGACCGGCCGTCTCCGCGTCCTCGGCGTCAGGGCGGCGGCGCCGGCCCTCCTCGGCCGCGAGGGAGCCCAGGATCACCGGCAGCAGCGCCGTCTCGGCGGCCTTCGATTCGCCCGCGCCCTCGGGCTGCTTCCAGACCAGCGAATCCACCGCGCGGCATTCGTCGCAGACCGGCCCCCACTCGTCCTGCACCGAGCCGCACGCCTCGCAGACCCAGCGCTCGCCCCGCGGCGCCGACAGCGCCTTCGCGAGCCAGCCGCGCACCACGTGATCGGGAGAGCCGGAGCCCCGCTCGGCCGCCGCCATGATGGCGAGGGAGCGCGTGGTCGGCCGGCTCTCGGCCAGGTCGCCCAGCGCCTTCAACGCGGCGGGAAAGTCCTCCGCGGCAAGCGCCAGTTCGGCTTCCAGCAGGCGCGATTCGACGTGGTCGCGGTTCTCGGCGATCAGCCCCTGGAAGCGCTCGCGCCGCTCGGACGGGCTCTCGTCAGGCTTCAGATCCGCGAAGGCGGCCGCGATGTCGGGGTGCGGCGCCTGCCTCCAGGTCCGCTTCAGCGTACGCTCGGCCTTGGCTACCCCGCCGCTCTCCTCGGCCAGCGCCTTGGCGGCGGCCACCGCCGCCGGGGTCAGCGCGGGCGAGAGGCGATGCGCCTCCAGCGCCGCCTCCCGCGCTCGGCCCTTGTCCCCGGCCTCCGCCGCCGCGCGGGATTCGGCCAACGCCAGCACCGCGTCGCGACGGGCGCCGATCTCCCGCGGCAGCGCCCCGGCCCGCACCTCCGCCGAAAGGGTGCGCCGCGCCGCCGCCCAATCGCCCGAACCGGTCTGCAGGTCGAACAGCCGGCCCATGATCTCAGCGTCGCGCGGGCGAAGCGCGAAGGCGCGCTCGGCGATCTTGCGCGCGCGCTCGACGTCGCCCTGCGCCGCCGCCTGCTCGAGCAGGCCCTTCAGGCCGACCGCCTGCGTGCGCGGGTTGCGGGCCAGCGCCTTGAGGTACCGCTCGGCCTTCTCGTTGGCGCCGGCCTGGCGCGCCGCCTGCGCGCCCACGAGATTGGCGAGTTCGGGTCGGTCCAGCAGTCGACCCGCCCGCTCGGTCTTGTCCATCGCGCGCTTTGCGTCGCCCTCGGCCAACGCCACCATCGCGCCCGCGAGCGAGTCGAGCCCTCGGCGCAAGCGGGAGCGGCCGAAGAAACGGGTGATCGCCGTCTCGTCCCCGCTGAGGAAGCTCACCACGGCCAGCAGCAGTTGCACCGCCTTGAAGGCCAGCCAGAGCAGGAAGGCCGCCACAAGGAACAGCGCCACGAACTCGATCGGGCGCAACGACCAGGATCGTCCGCCCCAGGCGATCTCGATGCCGCCGGGCGTGTCGAGCAGAACCCCGACG
>DATFKM010000178.1:0-3658 GCA_035268645.1 Paracoccaceae bacterium
CGGTGAAGGCGGCCTTTCTCGACCGCGTCGCCATCGTCGCGGAATACGACGAGGTGGCGCGCTCGCCCAGCCTCGAGATCCGGCTGCCCTCGGTCGTGGTGCTGCGCGAATACGTCAAGCCGGCGCGGCTGGCGGCGTTCACGCGGTTCAACCTGTTCCTGCGCGACGAGTTCGCCTGCATGTATTGCGGCGCGAAGGGCGAGCTGACCTTCGACCACGTCATCCCGCGCTCCCGCGGGGGGCGGACGACGTGGGAGAACGTCGTCGCCTCCTGCGGGCCCTGCAACCTGCGCAAGGGCTCGCGCACGCTGAAGAAGGCCGGGATGCGGCTGGCGCGCGCGCCGCGCCGGCCCACGGCGGCGGAGCTGCAGAACGTCGGGCGCAAGTTCCCGCCGGGCTACCTGCACGACAGCTGGATGGACTTCCTCTACTGGGACGCCGAGCTGGAGCCCTGAGCGCGGAGCGAGAGCGCCCAGAGCCCGGCGAGGGCGAGGGCGGCGAGGCCCTGCCAGCTCGCCATCGAGAGGCCGAGGAGGGACCACGCCACCTCGTCGCAGCGGACGACCGGGGCGCCGAGGATCGAGTCCATCAGCGCGTCGGTCGAGAGATCGCCCGCCTGCCCGCCGGCGCATTCGCCGGGACCCTCCCACCAGCCGCGCTCGACCCCGGTGTGATGGAGGCCGAGGCCCGCCGCCGTGAGCATCGAGAGAAGGCCGACGACGCGGAGCGCGCGGAGGCGGCGGAGCGCCGGCGAGAGCATCAGGAGCCCGAGGCCGAGCGCGACGGCGTGCGGCCAGCGCTGCCAGATGCAGAGCTCGCAGGGCGGAAGGCCCGCGACGTGCTGGAACAGGAAGGCCGCCGCCAGCAGCCCGGCGGAGCCGGCGGCGGCGAGGGCGGCGAGCGCCTCGTCCGGTTTCGTCGGCGCCGCGGTCACAGCGCGTACCGCGCGACGGCGAAGCCGCCGAGCAGCAGCCCGACGGAGACGGTGGCGACGAGGCCGAGGCGCTTCTCGACGAAGTCGCGGATCGGCGCGCCATAGCGCCGCAGCAACGCGGCGACGACGAAGAAGCGCAGCCCGCGCGCGAGGACGGATGTCGCCATGAACAGGCCGAAGTTCAGTTCGGTCAGGCCCGAGAAGATGGTGATGACCTTGTAGGGGAACGGCGTCACCCCGGCGATCAGCACCGCCCAGAAGCCCTGCGAGTTGTAGGCCGCGGCGAGTTCCCCGAACGCGTCCGCCTTGCCGTAGAACTGGAGCACGGGTTGGCCGACCGTTTCGTAGAGCCCCCAGCCGATGGCGTAGCCCGCCGCGCCTCCGGCGACCGAGGCGAGGGTGCAGACGCCGGCGATCAGCCAGGCGCGGTGCGGCGCGGCGAGGATCATGGGGATCAACAGCACGTCGGGCGGAATCGGGAACACCGAGCTTTCGACGAAGCTGACGGCCGCGAGCGTCCAGAGCGCGTAAGGGCGCCCGGCCTGATGCAGAACCCAATCGTAGAGCGCCCTCAACATGGGCGAGGCGGATAGCCGCTTCCGCGCGGGCTGTCCATCATCTCCGGCGCCGCATCGTGCGCCGTCGTCTTCGGTGCGTCTTCGCCTCGACGGGGCCTCTGCGCCGGGATGGCGGAACCGGGGGACGCAGCGGATTCAGGATCCTTTTTCGGCGTCGAGCCAAGAGAAAAACAAGTCCTTTCGATGACGTATTCTCGATCTGCGTGATCGCGGGAGACTTGCCTCCGCATCGCCCGGATGGATTTCGCTTGGGGGCGGCGGCGCAGGCCGAAGACCCGACGGTTGCAGCAGGGTAGCTGGTGTGGAGCGGCATGACTTCGGCGTCCGTGACGGTCGAAGCGCAGACCGGCGTGCCGCCGCTGCGCTTCGACCGCTCGGTGAAGCCGGCGTCGCGAGGGCTCCTCGTCCAACCCGGACGGCGGCCTGCTCCTGCATCGTGATGCGGACGCCGCGCTCGGCCTCACCGGCACGGCGGCGGGATCGATCGGCGACCCGCGCGCCGGGCGGAACGCCCGAGGCCACCTCGCCGGGCTCCTGCGCCGGTCGATCCTCTCGCGGCTCGCGAACGACGAAGACGCCGACGACGCCGATCGGCCGGGCCGCGATCCGCTGATGCGCCGGTTCGTGGGCGGGCGCGCGGCGAAGCGGGGCGCTGCGTCGACGGCCGGGACGGAGTGCCGCGTCCGGTTCCGGCGCGCTGCTCGGCCGAGGCCGGTCCCCTCGATCGCGTGACGCAGAGTCCGTGTCGGAAAGTGAGCCGGAACGGTCGGTCGCTTGGGCGGCGGGGATCGTCCCGTCCTGGCGGCGTCGGATCGCGCCGCGGACAGGACTTCGGATCGTTCGGCCGGTCCGGAGGCGGGAGGATGTTCGGCGTGGGGCTTCAGGGGCGGATTCGGCTGGAGGTTCTCCGAAGCGGCCCGAGCTGTCTGGCGGCGGAGGGGCGGTTCGGGATCGACCGCGGCGCCATGGCGAAGATGGCTCGGATCCGGAGGCGCCGCGCAAGCGGCGCCACACGGTGCGGCGGACTTTCGAGCGGCTGCGCGACGAGCGCGGCCTCGATGGCGGCGGCACGACGGTGCGGGACTGAGTGCGGCGGCGGGCGCCGGACGCCGAGGGAGGCGTTCGTGCCGCCGGCGCACCCGCCCGGGCGCGCGCGGGCCCGACTTCGACGAGGGCGAGCGATGGCGTCGCCATGCGGTCGAGCGCGACGGCGAACGGCGAGATGGAGGGCATGGTCGGGCAGGGCCGGCGGCCTCGGCCGGCCGGGCAGGGCCGCGCCCTGCATGGCCGGGAGCCGCCGGCGGAGTTCGCCGCGCTTCGCCAGCTGCCGGAGGCGCGGCCGAGCCCGCGCGACGGCCGCGCCGCGGGTCGGCGGGAGTTCGCGACGACCGAGTGGCGGGGGGCTTGCGGCGCGATCGACACCACGTGCGTCGACCCAAGCCGGTCAGCAAGATCCCTGCTGGCCGAGGCGTTGCCGAGGCAGCCGTCTCTTGGCGCTGCTCCGACAAGCCGTTATAGGTCGGCGCGGTGTGCGGGCGTGGCGGAACCGGTAGACGCGCGGGTCTCAAAAACCCGTTCCTTCGGGAGTGTGAGTTCGAGCCTCACCGCCCGCACCAATCGTCAGCGACCATCTCTCCTCGGCTCGCTCTCGGCGACTTGAACCGATGCCTTGGATGCAGCCCACGCAGCGGCATCTCGTATGCCATGACGGTTCCATGGACCGAGCGGATGGCGCGTCGATGACGACGACGATCGGCACGCCGGCGATCGACCTGGCGACGGGCGGCTTTCAGGTCTGCGCCGTCGGCGCGGATGGGGCGGTTCCGTTCGACCGGGCGCTTTCGCGGACGAGGCTGGCGGCGCCTCCGACGGAGCGGCCCGGCGTGCGTGGCGGCGATGGAGGCTTGCGCGACGTGGCGTCACCGGGGCCGGGTCGCGCAAGGGCACGGACAACTAAGTCGACATTTTACAGTCGGATGAGAGGCGGGTCACGTCAATCGGCCGGGTCGGCCTGCCGGGTCGCAGGGGCGGGCCGCGTGGGCCGCCGGGACCGATGATCCGCTTTCAAGGCGCCGGGCCCCGGGAAAGCCCGAACGCCCCTTTCGGCGGTATCGAGGGAACGACGAAGCGGCGGGCAAGACGGGTC
>DATFKM010000179.1:0-11226 GCA_035268645.1 Paracoccaceae bacterium
GTCCTCCAACCTGCGGACCTCGGAGGCGCCGACCACCGGCTCGTTCGATCCCGCGACCATGGCGCCCCCCTCGTCCATCAGCCTGCGCCACCGGAACAAAGGGTTCGGCGCCACGCCGTCGCGCCTGGCCACCGCGGAGACGAACCCTCCCGGCGCCGGGCTCTCCTCGAAGATGCGCAGCTTCTCATGGGCGGGCCAGCGGCGGCGTCGAGCGACGCCGGTGACGACCTCGACCCGGCGGAGGTCGTCGTCGGGCATGAGCATGTCCTCAAGCACAGGCCTGAGCCTTCCATGGTCACGCCGGACCGTCCGGTCGAAACGGGGGGCGGTTCAACATGGCTGCGGCCCCCATTCCCTTGATGCCTATCAAGGAATCCGTGGCCGTGTTTGCAGGGTATATGATCGCCCCCTTCCCCTCTGCGGCGCATGTCCGCCAAAGGGTCGACCCCGGCTCGTCCGCCGAAGGCGTCAGAGCGTCAGCCAGACCGCCGCCGCGACGACCAGCCCGCCCGCGGCGCCGCCCAGCGTCGCCGCCGCGGCCAGCCGGCCGATCCCCTCGCGCGGGGGCGGGCTGCGGTCGCGCTCGCCTTCGGCGAGGCGCAGCAGCGCCCGATCCACGATGTCGGGCAGGCGCGAGCCGTAGCGCGAAAGCACGCGCGCCGTCGCCTGCGCGTCCCGGATCGCGGCGCGCGGGCCGAGATTGTCCTTCATCCAGTCCTCGACCACCGGCTGCGCCGCGCGCCACATGTTGAGCTGCGGGTCGAGCGTGCGCGCCACGCCCTCCACCACCACCATGGTCCGCTGCAGCAGGATCAGCTCGGTCCGCGTCTCCATGCCGAAGCGCTCGGTCACGTCGAAGAGATGCGCCAGCAGCCGCGCCATCGAGATGTGCGAGGCGTCCTGCCCGAAGATCGGCTCGCCGATCGAGCGCAGCGCCTGCGCGAAGGCCTCGAGGTCCTGATCCTCGGGCACGTAGCCGGCCTCGAAATGCACCTCCGCCACGCGCCGGTAGTCGCGCTTGAGGAAGCCGTAGAGGATCTCGGCGTAGACGCGTCGGGTCCAGGGGTCGATCCGGCCCATGATCCCGAAGTCGAGCGCGATCAGCGTGCCGTCCCGCGCCAGCTTCAGGTTCCCCTGGTGCATGTCGGCGTGGAAGAAGCCGTCGCGCAGGGCATGTCGCAGGAACGACTGGATGATGAAGGCGCCGAGGGGCGCCAGCGCGTGCCCGCGTGCGGCGAGGGTCTCGACCTCCCCGAGCGGATCGCCGCCCACCCATTCCGTCGTCATCACCCGGCGCGCCGAGCGCGGCCACAGCACCTCCGGCACGTGAAAGCCCGGATCGTCGGCCGTGTTGGCCCGGAACTCCGAGGCGGCGGAGGCCTCCAGCCTCAGGTCGAGCTCGGTCATCACGACGCCCTCGAAATGCTCGATGACGGCGGTCGGGCGCAGCCGGCGGCTCCTCGGCGCGAGAAACTCGATGGTGCGGGCGATGAAGAAGAAGGCGTCGATGTCGAGCCGGAAGGCCGCCTCGACCTCCGGGCGCAGAACCTTCACGGCGACGTCCCGTCCCGACGCGGCGTCCACCGCCTTGTGCACCTGGGCGATGGAGGCCGCGGCCACCGGCGGCCCGAACGCGCTGAACAGCATCCCGACGGGCGCGCCGAGCTCGCGCTCCACCTCGGCCTCGGCCTCGGCCTGCGGGAAGGCGGGAAGGGCGTCCTGCAGGACGCGAAGCTCCCGGGCCAGACGCTCCCCCGCCACGTCGGGGCGCGTGCTCAGCAGCTGGCCGAACTTGACGTAGGCCGGCCCCAGCGCCTGCAGCGCCCGGGGCACCGGCGGCATCGACTCGTCCCCTCTCAGCCCGAGCGGCGACAGAGGCCAGCCGAGCACGCGCGCGGCGACGCGCACGGGCGACGGGGCGTCCATCGCCTCCAGCACCTCCGCCATCGCGCCGGTCCGCTGAAAGGTCGCGCCCGTCCGCGCGAGCCGCATCAGACTCGAGATCACCGACATTCAGAGACGCCAGCCCGAATGGATCGCCGCGACGCCCATCGTCAGGTTCCGGTAGGCCACCCGCGAGAACCCGGCGCCCCGGATCATGTCCGCGAAACGGTCCTGATCGGGGAACTTCCGGATCGATTCGACGAGGTAGCGGTAGCTGTCACGATCCCCCGTCACGGCCGAGCCCATCGCCGGGATCACGTTGAAGCTGTAGGTGTCGTAGAGCCGTTGCAGCATCCCGTCGGTGACGCGGGAGAACTCCAGCACCAGCAGCCGCCCGCCGGGCCTCAGCACCCGGAACGCCTCCTCGAGCGCCTTCTCCGGCCGGGTCACGTTCCGAATCCCGAAGGCGATCGTGTAGGCGTCGAAGCTGCGGTCCGGAAAGGGCAGCGCCATCGCATCGCCGCAGACCCAGCTCAGCCCGTCGAGGCCCCGCTTCTCCGCCCGCGCGCGCCCCTCCTCCAGCATGTCCGCCGTCAGATCGAGCACGACGACCTCGCCCTCGCCCTTCACCCGGCGCAGGAACCGGAAGGCGACGTCCCCCGTCCCCCCGGCGACGTCGAGCAGGCGCATGCCGGGGCGCGGCGCCATCCAGTCGATCACCGCGTCCTTCCAGAGCCGGTGCACACCGCCGGACATCAGGTCGTTCATCACGTCGTAGCGCGCCGCGACGGAACTGAACACGCCCCGCACGAGCCCGGACTTCTCGGCCTCCGGCACGTCGCGGAAGCCGAAATGGGTTGTGGTCTCGGCCGCCCGGCCGCTATCGGGATCGCTGGTCATGGCCATGCCATACACCCCGGAGCGCAAGACCGGAACATGCCGGAGCTTCCCGAAGTCGAGACCGTGCGTCGCGGGCTGGAGCCCGTGCTCGCCGGTCGCCGCCTGCTCTCGGTCGAGCAGCGCCGCCCGGACCTGCGCTGGCCGCTGCCGGAGCGCTTCGCGGAGCGTCTGACCGGCACGCGGGTCGAGCGGCTGCGTCGGCGCTCGAAATACCTCCTCGCGGATCTCGGATCCGGCGAGACGCTGCTGATCCATCTCGGCATGACCGGGCGCATGCTGATCGGCGACGAGATCGAGGGCCGCTTCGTCCATCCCGTCCCCAACCTCGCGCGGCACGACCACGTCGTGTTCCATGTCGAGGGCGGAGTGCGCGTCACCTTCAACGACGTGCGCCGCTTCGGCGCGATGGACCTGATCCCGCCGGGCGGCGAGGACGGGCACTGGCTGCTGAGGGACATCGGGCCCGAGCCGCTCGGCAACGCCTTCTCCGCCGCGCATCTGATCGAGCGGCTGAAGGGCCGCGTCTCGCCGATCAAGGCGATGCTGCTGGACCAGCGAATCGTCGCCGGCCTCGGCAACATCTACGTCTGCGAGGCGCTGTGGCGCGCCGGGATCGCCCCGACCCGCCGCGCCGGGCGCATCTCCGCCGAACGGCTCGGCCGCCTCGCCACGGCGATTCGCGAGGTGCTGGAGGAGGCGATCGCCGCGGGCGGCTCCAGCCTGCGCGACTACCGCCAGGCGACCGGCGAGCTCGGCTATTTCCAGCACGGATTCGCGGTTTACGGCCGCGAGGGGGAGCCCTGCCGCACCGAAGGCTGCCCGGGCGTGATCCGCCGCACCGTGCAGTCCGGCCGCTCCAGCTTCCACTGCCCGGTCTGCCAGCGCTGAGGCCGCCGCCGCGCTTGACGCTTGAACGGCGCCCCGCCCTCCATTACGACCCGCGCTCGCCGCGGCGGCGTCGCCGCCGGCGGCCCGAAACATCAGCCGGAGGGGGGCCCCGATGGCCTACGCGACCCTGATCGTCGAAACCCGCGACCATGTGGGCCTGATCAAGCTGAACCGCCCGGACGCGCTGAACGCGCTCAACTCCCAGCTTCTGGGCGAACTCGCCGAGGCGCTGGCGAAGTTCGACGCGGACGAGAAGATCCGCTGCATCGTGCTCACCGGTTCGGAAAAGGCCTTCGCCGCCGGGGCGGACATAAAGGAGATGTCGGAGAAGTCCTTCGTGCGGATGTTCAAGGAGAACTTCTTCGCCGACGGACACGACCGCATCACCGCCGTGCGCACCCCGATCGTCGCCGCCGTCTCCGGCTACGCCCTCGGCGGGGGCTGCGAGCTGGCCATGATGTGCGATTTCATCCTCGCCTCCGAGACCGCCAAGTTCGGCCAGCCGGAGATCAATCTCGGCGTCATCCCCGGCATCGGCGGCACCCAGCGCCTGACCCGCTTCGTCGGGAAGTCCAAGGCGATGGAGATGTGCCTCACCGGCCGCTTCATGGACGCCGCGGAGGCCGAGCGCGCCGGCCTCGTCTCGCGCGTGCTGCCGGTCGACAAGCTGCTGGACGAGGCGCTCTCGGTCGCCGAGAAGATCGCGGACAAGTCCGCCCTCGCCTCGATGGCGCTGAAGGAATCGGTGAACCGCGCCTACGAGACCACGCTCTCGGAGGGCGTGCGCTTCGAGCGGCGCACGTTCCACGCCCTGTTCGCCTCGGAGGACCAGTCGGAGGGCATGCAGGCCTTCGTCGAGAAGCGCGAGCCGCATTTCCGCGGCAAGTGAGACCGCCCGACGGGCCGCCCCGCCGCGGCCCCGTTGACCCCGCGCGGCGTCGCGTGTATCAGCGCCGCTCGCAGAACAGACCAGAGAGAGCCGGGACCGACGCATGGCCAACTCCCCCTCCGCGCGCAAGCGCATCCGTCAGATCGAGCGGCGGACCGAGGTCAACCGGGCGCGGCGCAGCCGCATCCGCACCTTCATCCGGAAGGTCGAGGAAGCCGTCGCCAAGGGCGACGGGGCCGCGGCCACCGAGGCGCTGCGCGCCGCGCAGCCCGAGATCATGCGCGGCGTGACCAAGGGCGTGCTCCATCGCAACACCGCCTCGCGCAAGGTGTCCCGCCTCGCGCAGCGCGTGAAGGCGATCTCCGCCTCGGCCTGATCGCGTTCGGGGCCGCTCCGGCGCGCCCCTGGACGCAAGACGAGCATCCGGTCGGACCGGACTGTCGGCCGCGCGGCGCCCGCGCGGCCGCTTTGTCATGACTTCGTCATCGCTTCGTCATGTTCGCGGTTTCGTCCCGTTGCGAGTCGCTTCTACAGTGGATTATAGTGACGGCCAGCAGCGAGCCGCGATCGTGGCCACCGCGCACCCAAATCCCATGAACTTCCGCATGAGCCCGGCGCCCGAGTTGAGGGCGCGATTTCCATCACGGAATTCATTACTTTCCGTTGCGGCTTGAATTCGCTCCGTTTTCCATTCGAAGCTTGGCGACTACTGGATCCAAGCTTGCGAGCCCGGCCCGCTCCCCGTAGTCTGCCCCCGACTCGTGAGATCGAAGGAGGGGATGACGCCGTGAGCGCCGAGGGTACCGTCGACGGCATAGAGCAGCGCGACCCGCAGGGCGCATGGACCGCGCTCGAGCGTGGCGGGTCGGTGCTCGTGGACGTGCGCACCACGGCCGAATGGACCTTCGTGGGGGTGCCGGATCTCTCGACCCTCGGTCTCGCTCCGGTGCTTCTCGAATGGCGCGGCTGGCCTGACGGCGCGCCGAACCCGGCCTTCGTCGACCGTCTCGCCGCCGAACTCGGCGACGCGCCGGTCGAGGAGATCCAGTTCATCTGCCGCTCCGGCGCGCGCTCGCAGCAGGCCGCGACGGCCGTCGCGGCGGCCTTCGCGGGGGCAGGACGTCAGGTGCGCTGCGTCAACGTCGCCGAGGGATTCGAGGGTGCGCTCTCGTCCGACGGGCGGCGGGGCGAGGTCGACGGCTGGCGCCGACGCGGCCTCCCCTGGCGTCAGACCTGACCGTGTGCCCGAGCCCGCCGTCGCGCGACCTCGGCGACCGCGTAGACCCGATCATGTACCCGAGCCCGCCGTCGCGCGACCTCGGTGACCGCGTAGCCCCGACCATGTACCCGAGCCCGCCCTCGCGCGACCTCGGTGACCGCGTAGAAGGAGACCGCATGCCCCGGACCCCGCCGCCCGCCGCTTCCGGTCCCTCCCGACCCGACGGCCCCGCCGCCTTGAGGGACGCCTGGGCGCGCGCGCTCGCGCGGATGCGCGAGGAGGTGGGCGCCCACGAATACGAGAACTGGCTGCTGCGGCTCGAGCTCGTCGGCGTCGATTCCGGGGCCGCGCGCGTCGCGGCGCCGACCCGCTTCATCTCCGGCTGGGTCGAGCGGCATTACGGCGAGTCGCTGCTCCGCCGCGTCGCGCGCGAGCTGCCGCAGGTCACCCGCCTGTCCTTTCACGCCGCGCCCACGGCAGCGGCCGTCTGCGCGATGGACGGGTCACCGGAGGAACCGCCCGCCGGCACGTCCGCGTCCGCGTCCGCGCCGTCGACGCCGGCCGCCGCCCCATCGCCCGCCGCGGGCGATGGCGACGCAGGGCTCTCGCCGTCGCAGCGGCTCGATCCTCGCTTCACCTTCGAGCGGTTCGTGGTCGGCAAGCCGAACGAACTCGCCCATGCCGCCGCGCGCCGCGTGGCGGAAGGCGAGCAGGTCACCTTCAACCCGCTGTTCCTCTATTCCGCTTCCGGCCTCGGCAAGACCCACCTGATGCACGCCATCGGCTGGCGCCTGGCGGAGCTGCGCCCGGAGGCGCGGGTGATGCTGCTGACGGCGGAACAGTTCATGTACCGCTTCATCCAGGCGTTGCGCTCGAAGGAGATGATCTCCTTCAAGCAGATGTTCCGGTCGGTCGACGTGCTGATGATCGACGACGTTCAGTTCATCGCCGGCAAGGACTCGACGCAGGACGAATTCTTTCACACCTTCAACGCCCTGGTGGATCAGGGCAAGCAGGTGGTCATCTCCGGCGACCGCAATCCGGTGGAGATGGACGGGCTCGAGGAGCGCATCAAGTCGCGCCTGCAGTGGGGCCTCGTGGTCGATCTGCACCCCACCGACTACGAACTCCGCCTCGGCATCCTGCAGTCCAAGGTCGAGGCGCTCGCCGCCGCGCATCCCGAGGTCGAGGTCAGCCCGCGCGTTCTGGAGTTCCTCGCGCACCGCATCTCCTCCAACGTCCGCGTGCTGGAGGGGGCGCTGACGCGGCTGATGGCCTTCGCCTCGCTGGTCGGCCGGCGGGCCGATCTGGAGATGGCGCAGGAATGCCTCGCCGACGTGCTGCGCGCCTCGGACCGCAAGGTCACGGTCGAGGAGATCCAGCGCAAGGTCGCGACGCATTTCAACCTGCGCATCAACGACATGCTCTCCCCGCGTCGGGCGCGGGCGGTGGCGCGGCCGCGACAGATGGCGATGTATCTCTCCAAGACGCTGACCTCGAAGAGCCTGCCCGACATCGGCCGGCGCTTCGGCGGGCGCGACCACACCACCGTCATCCATGCCGTGCGCACCATCGAGAAGCTGAAGGAGACCGACGCCCAGATCGCCGAGGACGTCGAACTCCTGCGCCGCATGCTCGAGGCCTGAGTCGCCGGCCGGCTCGAAGACCGGGGACCGGTCCGCGGCCCCCGCATCGGCCAGGCTTCGCGCGGCCGGATGCAGGCGGAGGAGGGCGCGATGCCGAAACGGCTAGAGCCGGGCGCGTTCGTCGCGCGGTCCGGCTTCGTCGGGCGCCGCATCACCGGCGTCGCCACCGCCGCGGCCTTCGTGGGGCCGACCTCGCGCGGCCCGATCACCGCCCCGGGGGCTCCGCCGCCGGTTCCCCTCACGTCCTTCGCCGAATTCGAGCGGCTGCACGGCAAGGCGCGGACACTGCGCTTCGGCGGCGTCGAGGCCATCGACCACACGGCGCTCGCGGTGCGCGCGTTCTTCGCCAACGGCGGGGCGCGGCTCCACGTGGCGCGCGTCGCGGGCGAAGGGGCCGCGGCGGCGTCGAGCGGCGACGCCCTCGACGGGCCGGGATCGGGCGTGGCGCTGGTGGCCCGCGATCCGGGCGGCGGCGCCGTGGGCGGCCGCGCGGGCGTCGCCTTTTCGGTCGGTCTGAGGGAGGAGGCGCGCGTCCTCGCCAAACGCGAAGCGCTGCGCATGCCGGGCGCGATGGTGCTCCATGCCGGGTCGCTGCATCTGCCGGGCGCGGCGCCCGACGCGAGCGCGGGCGGCGATCCCTCGGCCCTCGACGCCCTCGACGACGCGGCGCCGGTGAGCCTGCTCACTCTGGCGATCGAGATCGCCGACGAGTCCGGCGTCGCGTTCGCGGCCTCGGACCTCGGACACGATCCCCGCCATCCCCGCTTCGTCGGCCACGTTCTCGGCGCGAGGCCGCCCGTCGGCGCGGCGGCGCCCGACAGTCCGGTGGAACTGCGCATCGCGGACGGCGTGGGGCCGTTCGCGCTCAGGCGCGCGCTGGTCGGGGAGGACGGGGCGGGCCGGGCCGACGTCGCGCTCGAAGGCGGCTCGGACGGCGCGGCGCCGCCGCCCGCTTCGGCCTACCGCGACGCGCTGGAGGCGCTCGGCGCCCTCGAGGAGGTGACGGTGGCGGCCGCGCCGGCGTCGGCGGCGACGTCGGAAGGCGACGCGGTGCGGCGGATCCTGGCCGAACACGCCGAGACGGCGGGCCGACGCTTCGCCGTGCTCGACCCGCCCCCTCGCGCCGGGGCGCGGCGGGTCCGACGCCTCGCCGAAGGGCTCGAGGCGCGCTCGGCCGCGCTCTACCACCCTTGGATCGAGGTCCGGGATCCGTCCTCCACCGGAACGCTGGAGACCCCGCCCTCCGGCGCCGTATGCGGGCTCTACGCCCGCGTCGACGCCACGCGCGGCGTCTGGAAGCCCCCGGCCGGCGAGACGCTGAACGGGGTCGACGGCGTCGCGCGGCGGCTCGGACGCCGCAAGCGGGCGGTCTTGGCGCAGGCGGGCGTCAACCCGATCCGGGCCCTTCGACGGCGGGGCGTGACGGTGTGGGGCGCGCGCACGCTCTCCTCGGACCCCGAATGGCGCTACGTGAGCGTTCGGCGCCATTTCCTGCATCTGCGCGCCTCGATCGACCGTGGCCTCGACTGGGTGGTCTTCGAGCCGAACGACGAGCCGCTCTGGGACCGGATCCGGACGGATGTCTCGGACTTCCTGAGCGCGGAGTGGCGCGCGGGCGGACTGGCCGGATTCACGCCGGATCAGGCGTTCTTCGTCCGCTGCGGGCGGGAGACGACGACGCAGGCCGACCTCTCGGCGGGACGGGTCGTCTGCGAGGTCGGCTTCGCGCCGCTGAAGCCGGCGGAATTCCGCGTGTTCCGCATCGCGCGCCGCACGGCGGACGCCACGGGCTGAAGCGGCGCGAAACCCCGCTCAGGCCGTCGCCGCGCGCTCCGCCAGCGCCCGCCCGCGCACGTGCTTGTAGATCTCGACCACGGCGAACTTGCTCAGCGTGATCGCCAGCAGCACCCCCCATGTCGCGATCGAGACCGGCTCGATCTGCAGCACGTCGCGCCAGCCCGGGATGTGCATGGAGGCGACGTGCACCCCCTGCGCGAGGATCACCGCGCCGATCAGGAAGACGTTGTTCGACAGCGGAACGCGGAACGCGGAACGCGTCTCGGACCGGACGTTGAAGACGTGCACGTTCTCGAACAGGACCATGAGCAGCAACAGATGATTGCGGGCCTCGAAGGCGTCCATGCCCATCCATTCGACGAGGTAGTGGAAGACCGCGAAGGCCACCAGGCCCATGTACAGGCCCGAGGTCAGCACCTGTTCGATCATCAGCCGGTTGAAGATGCGCTCGTCGGGCCGGCGCGGCCGGCGCTTCAGCACGTCCGGCTCGCCCTTCTCCAGCGCCAGCGCGACGTCCTGGATGCCGTTGGTCACGAGGTTCATCCAGAGGAGCTGCACCGGCGTCAGCGGCATCGGCGTGTCGAAGATCACCGCGAGCACGAAGAGCAGCAGCCCCGCCGCGCCCGTCGAGATCAGCAGCCACACCACCTTGCGGATGTTGTCGTAGGCGACGCGCCCCTCCTCGATGCCGTCGACGATGGAGGCGAAGTTGTCGTCGGTCAGGATCAGGTCGGAGGCGCTGCGCGCGACGTCCGTGCCGCCCTCGCCCATCGACACCCCGACATGCGCGCCGCGCAGCGCCGGCGCGTCGTTGACGCCGTCGCCGGTGACGGCGACGAAATGACCGGCCTCCTGCAGGCGCTGCACGATGGCGGTCTTCTGGCGCGGCTCGACCCGGGCGTAGACGCGCGCCTCGCGGATGCGCCCGGCCTCCTCCTCGCTCTCGCCCTCGCCGAAATCGGCGCCCGCGAGCACCTGATCGCGCGCCTCGGCGAACTCGAGCTCGCGCGCGATCCCGAGGGCCGTCGCGGGGTGGTCGCCGGTCACCATCCGCACCTCGACGCCCGCGTCGCGGCATCTGCCGACGGCGTCCGGGACCTCGGCGCGGACGGGGTCGATGAGGCCGACGAGGCCGAGGAACTCGAGGCCGGAGAGGGAGTCGGGATCCGCCGCCTCCGCCGCGGCTTCGTCCGAGGTTCCGCGCGCGAGCCCGAGCACGCGGTAGCCCTTGCTCGCGAGCGTCTCCTCCTCCTCGCGCACGGCCTCGGCGTCCACGTCGCAGAGCGTCGCGACGGTCTCGGCTGCGCCCTTGACGTGCACCGCGACGCCGTCGCCCTCGCGATGGAAGCTCGCGGCGAAGCGGCGCTCGGAATCGAAGGGGATGCGGCCGAGTTCGGGCCGCTCGTCGAGCAGGTCGTCCCGCGCCACGCCGGCCTTGCCGGCGAGCACGAGGAAGGCGACGTCGACCGTGTCGCCGTGGATCTCGGGGCCGTCCCCGCTCTCCTCGACCTCGCCCTCGTTGCAGAGCGCGCCGGTGACGATCATCCGGCGCAGCGCGTCCTCCGCCTCGAGTTCGAGCGCCTCGCCGTCGCGCTCGACGCCGCCCTCCATCTCGCGCGGTCCGCCGCCCACCTCGGCCTCCTCGCCGCCGAGGGGCCGCAGGATCCGCGCCGTGAGCTCGTTCTCGGTCAGCGTGCCGGTCTTGTCGCTCGCGATCAGCGTGCAGGCGCCGAGTCCCTCCACCGCGGGCAGCTTGCGCACGATGACGTCGCGCCGCGCCATGCGGTTCGAGGCGACGGAGAGCGCGACGGTCGTCGCCACCGGCAGGCCGGCCGGGATCGCCGAGACCGAGAGCGCGACGGCGAGGAAGAAGATGTCCACCAGCTCCTTGCCGCGGACCAGCTGCACGAGGCCCAGCACCACGATGACGAGGAGGATCGCGATGGCGATCACCCGCGTGAACCGCTTCATGCGCAGCACCAGCGGCGGCAGGGGCTCGTCCT